>DOEZ01000229.1 GCA_003532715.1 Planctomycetaceae bacterium | reverse complement strand
CGGCGTTTCGATCGGACAGATGCGGCCGTAGTGCGAGATGTGAACGTCGCGGACCTCGAAGCCCGCTCGCTTCCGGTTCAATCCGCCGGGGCCCAACGCCGACAGACGCCGCTCGTGGGTGAGCATCGAGAGGGGATTGGTCTGGTCGACCACCTGCGAAAGCTCGCCGCGGCCGAAAAAGTATTCGATTGCGGCCGAAATGCTCTTCGGATTCACCAGGCTCCGAGGCGTCATGTCCTCGACGTCCTTCAGGCTCATCCGCTCCTGCACGGTTCGACGCAACTTGAGAAATCCCTTCCGGAGTTCGTCGCAGGCCAATTCGTCGATCGTTCGAAGGCGGCGGTTGCCCAAATGATCGATGTCGTCGACTTCGGCCGTGTCATCGTCGCTCCGCAGGCGAAGCAAGTATTTCATCGCCGCAATGAGGTCGTCCGCGCGAAGCGTCATCTCGTCCTCGGGCACGTTCAACCCGAGCTTGCGGTTGATGCGGAAACGGCCGACGCGACCCAGGCGATAGCGGTTCGTGTCGTAGAACTTCTCGTGGAAAAGGGCCTTGGCCTTTTCGAGTTGCGGCGGGTTGCCCGGCCGAAGCCGTTGGTAGATCCGCAACAGCGCTTCCTCGTGGCTGACCGTGCCGTCCTCGGCCAGCGTGTTCAGCAGCAGCGGATTCTTCTGGACCGGCATCACCTCGACTTCCTTGAGTCCCGAGGTGCAGATCGTCTCGGCGATTGCCTTGCTGATCTTCTGTCCGCATTCCACGATGACCTCGCCGGCGCGATCGCTATCGGCCGGGTAGACCACGTCCCTGACGGCCAGTTTCCCCTCGACCTTCGTCGCGCTGCGGCCGTCGACGATCGTCTCGACGCTCGTCTCGTAGAAAACGCGCAGCAGGTCCTCGTTCTGGCTGTAACGAGCATCCATCGCTCGAAGCAGCGTCATCGCCGAAAACTTGCCGCTCTGGTCGATCCGCACCGACAGACTTTCCTTGCGGGTAACGTTCAGCTCGATCCAACTGCCGCGCTCGGGGATGATCCGGCAACTGTGCAGCCGGCGCTCGGTGCCCTCCATGTCGAGAACGAAGTCGATGCCCGGGCTGCGGTGCAACTGGCTGACCACGACGCGCTCGGCCCCGTTGATGATGAACTCGCCCCCCCCGAGCATGATCGGAATGTCGCCCAGGTAGACTTCCTCCTCGACCGGCTGTTCCTTGGTCAACCGGAGCCAAACCTTGAAGGGCCGGCCGTAGGTCAGCCGCAACTGCCGGCACTCGTCCGGCTCGTAGCGAGGCTTTCCCAACTCGTAGCGAAGGTACTCCAGTCGCAGCGACTTGTCGTAGCTTTCGATCGGAAAAATCTCGCGCAAAACGCTTTCAATTCCGATGTCTTCGCGCTTTTCGGCCGCAATTCCGTATTGCAGAAACCGTTCGTAGCTGCCCGTCTGAATCTCGGTCAGATCGGGAATTGCGTGGGACGGTCGACTGCTGCCGAAAAGACGCGTTTCAGCGGGCTGTAGACGTCGTTGAGCTGTCGTGGCCATTAGGGATCACCCTCCTGTCGCGTACTCGCGGAGAATCGAAACGATGGAGGCGGCCGGTTGGCGCGGGCGCAGCCGCCCACGCCTCCAGAACCGACCAAAGCTCCGGGGTTCCTGTAAGGTTAAGCAAGAGCTGCGCAGGCACAACACCTATTCGCCTTGGCGAAGACTCGTTTGAGGTAAGAAACGGACGTTTCGCGTCGCGGAAGATCGGTAGGCGCGGCCTACTTGATCGAAACCGTGGCGCCGGCTTCCTCCAATTCGGTCTTGAGCTTCTCGGCATCCGCCTTGCTCAGACCTTCCTTGACCTTCGCCGGCACGCCCTCGACCAGATCCTTCGCCTCTTTCAGGCCAAGACCCGTCACCGCGCGCACGACCTTGATAACGCCGATCTTCTTGTCGCCGAATCCTTCGAGAACCACGTCGAATTCGGTCTTCTCCTCGGCGGCGCCCCCGCCCCCGTCGCTCGGCGCGGCGGCCATCACGACCGCGCCTCCCGAGGCCGCCTTGATCCCGTATTCCGCCTCGAGGTAGTCGCTGAGTTCCTTCGCTTCCTTGAGCGTCAGAACCGAAATCTTGTCGCCTAGTTCCTTCGTTGCCGCGGTGAAATCGCGGACTGCTTCGTCTGTCGACATCGGGCTATTCGTCCTTTCTCAATCTTGGAGGCATGGCGGCACAGATGGTCCTACTCGACCTCGCCACGCCGACACACGTTCGTTCAATGTCTCTCCCACCCCGAGATCGCCTCGGAGTGACGGCCAACCGCCATCGTCGAGGCGGATGGAGTGGGCATCCAGCCTACTCTTCCAAGGCGGCCTCGCCTTCGGATTTCTGTTTGATCTGACTTGCCAACGCGCCGCCCGGTCCAATCAACTGGGCCGCCAACGTTGCTCCCGGACCCAGTATCTGACCGACCAGAATACTGAGCTGCTCGGTTCGGCTCGGCCACCTGCTGACCGCGATGACCTCCGCCGCCGACAGCGCCTCGCCGTCCATGACTCCGCCACGAGCCTTGAACGCCTCGAAATCGCTGTTGTCGACCAGCCTCGCGACTTCCTTCGCCAGGTGGACGATGTCCTCGCCGCCCCAGCAAATCGCCGAAGTGCCAGCCAATCCGTCGAACATCGGCGCCAGCGACGATCCGGCCGTCGCTCGCCTCGCGAGGCTGTTCTTAATCACCAACAGGTTGATGTCCTTCGACTCCAACTCGCTTCGAAGACGATTCGTCGCATTGGCGGTCAGGCCGATCACGTTTACCAACAACGCGTCTTCGACTCCGTCCAAGCGACTTTGCAGGTCCTTCGCGATCAGATCTTTTACGTACTTACTCATAACGGATGCCTTTGTGCGGAGCCACGGCTCCGGTTGTCTTCCATTTCGACGATCAACGTCGCCTTTCCTCGGGCAAGTCGCTCCGACAAGTCGACTCGCTAGGCCGCCACGCGCACGCTCGGACTCATGGTCGCGCTGATGACGATGCCTCTCACGTATTGACCCTTCACCCCGGCCGGCTTCATCCCCGAAACATAGTCGATGAACGCGCGAATGTTGTCCACCAAATTCGGGGCGTCAAAGCTCAGTTTGCCGACCACGGCATGAACATTGCCGCCCGAATCGTTCCGAAACTCGACCTTGCCCGCCTTGTATTCCTTGACCGCGGCGGCCACGTCGGGTGTCACCGTGCCGGCGCGAGGGGACGGCATCAGCCCGCGAGGGCCCAGCACGCGTCCCAACGGTCCCACAACGCCCATCATGTCCGGCGACGCGATGCAAACGTCGAAATCCGTCCAGCCATTCTTGATCTTCTCGGCCAACTCGGGTCCGCCCACCTCGTCGGCGCCCGCCGCCGTCGCCTCGTCCACCTTGTCCCCCTTGGCGAACACGACGATCCGGAGCGACCGTCCGATTCCATGCGGCAAGACAATCGAACCGCGAACGATCTGGTCCGCCTGTTTCGCGTCAATGCCCAAACGCATGTGAATCTCGACGGTCTGGTCGAACTTCGTCGTATTGAATTGCTTCAACGTGTCCACCGCCTCGGCCAACGGGACGGACACGGTATCCGACGCCTTCGCGGCCAACGCGCGATATCGTTTTGATTGCTTCACCATGGTCAACGACCAACTTCCGAATTCAACGTGATATTCTTGTCTCGTGCCTCGCGGCAAATACGTCTTGTCCCTCGCTCCGACTCCCCGCTCGCCGGAAGCCGAATCGGTTATTTCTCCACCTCAATCCCCATGCTGCGAGCAGTCCCCTCGACCAACCGACGCGCGCTGTCGATGTTGCGGGCGTTGAGATCCTGCATCTTCGTCTTGCAGATATCGTCGATCTGATCCATCGTCACCTTGCCCACCTTCTCCTTGTTCGGCACGCCCGAACCCTTCGCCAAACCGGCCGCCTTCTTCAGCAAGGCCGCCGCCGGCGGACTCTTCGTCACGAACTCGAAACTCCGGTCGCTGTAGACCCGGACCACCACCGGAATCGGCATGCCACCGGCGTCCTTCGTTCGCTCGTTGAACTGCTGGACGAATTGTCCGAGGTTGATCCCGAAGCGCCCGAGCGAAGTTCCGACCGGGGGCGCCGGGGTGGCCTGCCCGCCGGGAACCTGAAACTTCACTTCGCCTGTCAGTTGTTTCGCCATGACTGTCTAGCGCGGCCGACGGCCGCGCCCGCTTTCTTCCAAGGTCACCAAAAAAACCATTCGCGATGCGACTCGCGCCGCCCGACCTACATCGTTTCCACTTGCCAGTACTCGAGTTCCACGGGCGTCGAACGCCCGAAGATGTTGATCATCACCGTCACGCGGCCGCTCGCCTGATCGATCGTCTCGACCTCGCCCTCGAAATTCTCGAACGTGCCTTCATTGATCTTCACACGATCGCCCAGTTTGAACGTGATCTTCAACTTCGGGGCGGCGTCGGCCTTTTCTTCCTGCGTCGAGACGATCCGGGCCACCTCGTGCGGCAACATCGGCGACGGCCGTCCCGCCGCGCCGGTGAAATCGCCGATCCCCGGCGTCTCGCGAACCAGAAACCACGTATCGTCGTTGATCTCCATCTGGACGACCAGGTAGCCGGGATAAAGCTTCCGCTTGATCACCCGCTTCCGGCCTCCCTTAACCTCCGTCACCTTCTCGATCGGTATGATCGCATCCCCGAAGAACCGTTCCAAACCGGCGATCTTCACTCGCCGCAACAGGCCCTCCCGGATCGAATCCTCGCGGTTGCTCTGCACCTTGAGGATGTACCAATCCATGTTTTCCGACTTCGGCTCCTCGTCCGGCGTTTCCGCCGTCGCAACCTCGGCGGCCGTTGGCGCGGCCGTCTTCTTCTTGCTCTTGACGGGCTTCGCCTCGTCCGCCGCGATTTCCGATGTCGCCACGGGCACCGCGGTCTCGTCCGCCGCGCGAGCGACGTTCTCGTCGCTCTCCGTCGCCGACGATACCGACTCGTCGGCGTCACTCATGGCCGCATCGCGGCTCTCGAGGGGCTCGTTCGGCGTCCCGTCGATCGGGTTGTTCAACTCGTCGGTCACGCCTCACCTCTCCCGCAACTTCGAGAAACGACGCCCGCGGGCGTCTTGCCGAAACCCATCTCCACCGAGCAAACGTCTCGCCGAGGACAATAAGGCGATCTCCGACGGCCGTCGTCGCGGCCGGCGTCCAACGCCTACGTTTCTACCGAACCCCAATCCACTTGAAAATCACGCTCCAAATCGCGTCGAACCCGAACAGCAGCGTCGCGAGCAGCACGATGGTGATCAACACCACCGCCGACCCGCGGATCAACTCGTGTCGGCTTGGCCATGAGACCTTGTTCATCTCCGCCTCGACGGCGATGAGGAAGTCGGCAAAGGCCGGCACGTTGACCAACCGATACGTGGCCCACCAACCCGCGAACAACAACGCGAACGGCAATGCGTACTGCCAAATCGGCCCATACTGCCGCAGCGTTTCGCTCAGTGCGAACACGCCCAGCGCAATCACGATGGCGACGGTCGCAAAAGTGACCTGCCGGGAAATCCGGCCCTGGCTCCGTTTGTAAATGCCGGCACGCAGGAGTTCTTGCAAAAACGCGCTCACCGGATCGGTTTCCTAGTTTCAAATGAAAAAATGGCAGGGGCGGAGGGACTCGAACTCTCAACCGCTGGTTTTGGAGACCAGTGCTCTACNNCCCGGATGTCTCCGTTGTCATCGTCCGTCCGTTTGCCGTGAATAACACCGTCGAACCCGTTATCTTCTCGACGCGGCATTTCCATGCCGAGGAACCGGGCGACCGTTGCTCGCCAAACCGTCCGCTACTTGATGATCTTCGTGACCACGCCCGAGCCGACCGTCCGGCCGCCTTCGCGAATCGCGAACCGGACGTTCTCGTCCATCGCGATCGGCTGAATCAGTTCAATCGACAGCCGCACGTTGTCGCCGGGCATGCACATTTCCGCGTCGCCCATTAGGTTCGCCGAGCCGGTCACGTCCGTCGTTCGGAAGTAAAACTGGGGACGATAGCCGCTGAAGAACGGGGTGTGGCGTCCACCTTCGTCCTTCGACAGCACGTAAACCTCGGCCTCGAACTGGGTGTGCGGGGTGATCGAACCGGGCTTGGCCAAGCACTGGCCGCGCTCGATCTCGTCTCGCTTGATGCCTCGCAGCAGACAACCGACGTTGTCGCCGGCTTGTCCCGAATCGAGCGTCTTGTTGAACATCTCGACGCCCGTGCAAACCACTTTGCGC
>DOEZ01000633.1:3914-5238 GCA_003532715.1 Planctomycetaceae bacterium | reverse complement strand
AAAAGCCCTATCGCTTGAGGGGGTTCGCTTGGTATGGCCGAGACCTCGCGCTGCGGGTGCCCAATCCGGGTGCCACGTCCGGGGGCCGCTTCCACGGTCGCGAATGAACACGTTCATACCATGCGGGCAGGGGCGATTTCAAGTCGGAGAATTGGCCGGGCGGAGGCGATTGCACGCCTGGGCGACGAAGGAGATTTTTGCCGCCAAGACGGGAAGAGCGCGAAGGGGGATGGGGGAGTGAGTATCCGTGCAGTTCTCTTGTCCCCGTTGTCCACGCCGTTACAGTCCCTACCTGGCCTGCCCAAGAACTATGCCGCGCCCAGGGAGGCGACTGATAGTGCGAGAAGATGGCAGCGCCTAGCGCAAAACTCAAGAAGGCCAAAAGAAGACAAACACCCCCAACAACCGCATTCCGAGAGAAGGCAACAATGGCGGCAATAAACAGCAACCCGGCAAGAATAAACGGCCCAAAAATCACCAGGAGCAAGGGAATCAGATCCGCACCATACCCGTGGGCAAACGGCAAAGTCGCACAACCATCAAGACCAAAGCCGTGAGAAAGGCAGTTACCCAGCAACATGATCGGCACCTTCTGAAGACAGCGAGAAGAAGACACCCAGAATTCTAACGGATTCAATCACCTCCCACAACGCTCTCTTGATCTTTCGAGACTGCATCGCGAAGACATTGCCCGCGTGGAGCGAATTGCCAGTCGCGAACTGGCTGAAAGAAACGCCCGTCGCCTCAACAAAAGGCAGTCGGAATCAATCGAGCCGCGGAGGAGAAAGGGTTTATGGGTGTCTATCTGAAATGGCTGAGCTCTCAGCGCAATCAATGGCCTTGCCCATCTTCACTTAATCGTAACGGTCCCATTTTCTCGTTCGTTCTTCTTCCCTTCCATCTATTCTTTTCATGGACACGCGAAGCAAGACGTCCAGGATAACGCCAACAATCCCATAAAACAGAATAACGCCCAGTGCGAAACCTGTCCAAGCGAGAATGTCGGAGCCAGTTGCCATTGCAACGCAATACCCGACCAGTACTCCTGGCACGGGAAAGGGTTTCAGAATCTTTGGAATCGAACTACCGCCAAGAAACCCGGCTTCTTGAGATGCAAAAAGAGTAATGACGAAGGCAGAGAAGACCATCGCATACAATGTAAATGGACAACGTCGCGCAATTCCCCTGACAATGGGTTTTCGAGCAGGTTCATAGTTCATATCGTATCCTCGTGAACTACCCAGGAAGTGAGGGGAATTGTTGTGCTGGTGTCTTTAGTGTGCCACGTTCTAAGACACCCAGAATTCTATCCGATGCAACCGCC
>DOEZ01000633.1:0-3908 GCA_003532715.1 Planctomycetaceae bacterium | reverse complement strand
TAGGCGGGTCGGCTTCAGAAACGGGTGCCCGGTATCGCTCGGCACCGCTGGAGTCGCGGCACGTTGGGCTCCACGTGGCGCGAATTGCCAGTTGCGAACTGGCTGAAGAATGGGCGCGTCGGTTTGACATAAAGGCGGCCGGTCGCTCGGCCCGGCGCACGTTGGGCCGTATTGCCGTGGCTGTCCGAAGCCGGGGCGTCATCATCCCCGCATTCCATTCGGACGTCGTCACTATCCGTGTCCCCTTGTGTCCTCCAGCGATCCCCGTTTTGTCCTCCCACTTGATCAGAGACTCCCGAACCCTGGTCTCGCCTCGCGTTAATCGCCTGTTTTTTTCGATATCGTACCTGTCCCGGCTTTCGTTTCGCCTACGGGTCTCGCCGGCGTCTCCGTCGGAGCAGGGCCACGCCGAGCGGGAGCAGAAGCCCGAGGAGGCTTGGCTCGGGGACTGGGTTTCCCGTGACCGCATAGCCACTGAACCCATCCACCGTGAAGCTGGCGTATTGTCCGTTGTAGGTGAGATCCCGTGCGTCGTACTCGTTCCAGGCCACTCCGTCGTAATGCCACACTTGCATGCCATCACGATCCAATCCCCCGCCCACGTCGAACGAAAGATAGGCCGGCTCCCCCGGAACGTAGCCACCGCCGCTGATCGCAAACTCCCACGCTCCGAGCACATCGTCGCCCGGATCCAGAAGACTCTCCAGTGAGCCAATCGTTAGTAAATCGAGAACCGTGGCGGTAACATCCAGTGCGAAGGGGTTCGGCAGGAATGTCGCCAGATTGCTGGGATCGAGGAAACTCGCGCCGACTGACCAGCCGTCAAGGTGTACCGCGGACTCGATAACGGCCGCGTTGCCGTGATGGAGGAAACTCGNNCCGACCAGCCGGTTGTCCCATCGTCGATCAGGATGCGTTGCTTGGCGGCCAAGTCGATTGCGACGATCGTGCCCGACGCACCCGTCACGATATCCGAGGCCGTGAATTCACCATCGGTTGGATTCCAGACGCCGCCCAGCGCCTGGCAGATGCCCGTGCCGGTCCAGGCGCCGGCCGCGAGTGGCGAGTAGGTTGCGCCCGCCGTCGCGGCGGCTCCGGCGATGAAGCGGATGGTGCCGTCGTTGGTTACCGTTCCGCCGCCACTGCCCACGTTGAGTCGGCTGCCGTCGCTGACTTCGATTGCGACGAGCGATTTGTCGTTAATGGCACAGCTCGCCGCCGTGATCACCCCACCGTCGGCAATCGAGACGGTTCCTTTGCCGCGGTAGGTGCCTACTTCGAGGTCACCGCTGTTGGTCCACGTTGATCCGCTACCGGCAACCATCACGAGACCATCTGCACGGTATTGAACGCCGACCTCGCTGCGCTGGCTGATACAGTCGGCGCCATTGGTGATCGTGAGCCTCCCGGCGCCTTCCTGGCCAACGTATAGATTGTGACTGTTCCACGTCGAGCCGTTGCCGGTGAGCGTCACGACGCCCGTTGAACCCACCCTGCCGGCAACGTAGCCGCTGCTATTGCTCACGGTGCCCCCGTCGGTGATCGTCAACGTCCCGCGGCCGCCATTGCCGACCCACAGTCCCCCCGTGTTAGTCCAGGTCGAGCCGGCGCCACTGACCAACGCGTCGCCCGTCGAGCCCGCGTAATGAGCCAGCCTTCCCTCGCTCGACTGGACCGCAAGACCATTGAGAATCGCGAGTGAAGCACTTCCTTGATACCCCACGCCGAGTGCGCCGTTGGTGCTCGGATTGCTGGCCATGTTGAGACGCACGGTGATGTTCTGGTTGGGTTCACTGTCGAATTTCAGCGTCCGAATCAGACTCGCCGAGGTATCGAAGGTCAGATCGAAGTCGCTCACCAGTCCGCGGGCGATGACCGTGCCCGTGCCTTTCAACTGAGACGCCGACGCGCACAACGACCCAGTTGTTAACGTTCCGTTGTTGAACTCGATGGTTCCCCACGTGGGCGCACCGGAGCCGACGAACGTGTTGTTTGTCACGTTCACAGCGCCCGCGTTGGCGATCGTCAGTCTTCCATCACCCCCCGCGCCAACCTTGAGGCTGCCACTGACGCTCCACTTTGAGCCGTTGCCACTGACCAGTGCCTCGCCGCGCGAACCCTCGGTTCGGCCAAGACAGGCATCGAACCCATTGTTGACTGCGCCACCGTTGGTGATTTCGAGCGTCCCCACACCGAAAGAGCCAATCGTCAGGCTGGTAACGGTCGTAAATGTCGAGCCGGCATCCCTCACCGTGATTTTACCGCTCGCGGTGGTACTATCGCCGATGTAACAGCTTCTTGTGCTGGCTTTTCCTTTGTTGGAGATGTCCAGCAATCCATTGCCAAGGTAGCCGAAGTATGCCGTGGAGCCGTTTGTCCACGTCGAGCCGTTGCCGGTAATCGTCATCGTGCCCGTGACCGCCGGGTAGTAGCCAAAGTGAGCACGCGACGATTTGATCGTACTGCCGCCGTTGACGGTCACGCTGCCATCGGCCGTCATTCCCACGTACGGGTCCGAGGTTGCCGTCCACGTCGTCGGGTCCGAAGGAGAAACATCGCCTGAAGAAGTGGCCGTCGCAAGAGCTGTTCCAACAGTCCCCGCGAAACAGGTTGCCGCCAAAAGGGCCAATAGTGATTGTCGCATACCTTTGCCTATCATCTACCTTTCATCCGACATTTTCCATTTGCGAGGGCGAGTATCTTTCGGCATAGTCGTTGGCGGTAAGCCACTGTCCGGTCGTCTTCCCTCCCGACGCATCGTCAAAGCTCCAGAGTTGCGGCGATGGCACCCATGAAAACATCCGCGGGAAGAGGTTGAAAAACTGGCATGGCCCTCGGGCCGTCTGATTCGATGTGGCTTCGAATCCGCCAAACGGTTCAGAACGGGCAAAGGAGCCGCCCCTGCGTTTCGCCGCGAAAACGTCATCTCCCGCGGGAGTGAAGGGCAACAAGGCGACAGTCGTGGCTTGCCGATCCTAAGTCCTCATAGCGCGTAATGTTTCATGTCTGGTAATCTAGAGATTCTGCAACGTCGTTGTCAAGGCACCCGATTTAGCGAGTTATGCCAAAAACGCGGCGATAACACCTGCGGAGCCGGAGTGACATGAGTGCCAAGCAAAAAATGCCAAGCAAAACAAGCAAAAAGACAACCAGAATTCTATCAGATTCAACCGCCTGCTACAACGCTTTCTGGTCTTCGGAGATTGCATCGCCGTGGAAGATATGGCGCGCGTGGAGCGAATCGCGAACTGGCGGAAAGAAACGTGTGTCGGCTTAAGAAAAGGGCAACCGGAGTCACGCGGCCCGACGGGAGAAGCCGCAAGTTGGGCCTTATTGCCTTGTCTGTCCGAAGGTGGGCGGGAATCAGCGAGTCACGGCAGTGTGGCACTGCCGAAAAACGGGGCGTCAAGACCCGGCCGGAACGAATGTGTGGGTATCTGAAATCGACCCCGTTCGGGGTTTACACCTCCTCGGCACTCGTCGCGTGCTGAAAATCCACACCCAGAGCATCGAAGTGGGCCTTGCCGCATTGGATCTTGTCCCATTCCGAACCTCGCAGTTCAAGCTGCTTCTTCGTACTCTTCGTTTCCCGCACGAGATAGACCTTGTTGTCGTGTTGCCTGACAATGGCCCAGTCGGGGTTGTACGTGCCGATCGGCGTCTCGACCTTGAACCAGTCGGGCAGTTTGATGAACATCTTAATGTCCGTTCTCGTGCTCACCACAAAGATGGGCAAGCCATCCATGAACCAGTCGGGCAGTTTGATGAACATCTTAATGTCCGTTCTCGTGCTCACCACAAAGATGGGCAAGCCATCCACCCTTCAAAAGAAAACCGAACGAGAATCGGCGTGCAGGCTCGTGCAAACCTGCGAGGCAACGCGGGCAAGGATGGGCAAGCCATCCGTG
>DOEZ01000638.1 GCA_003532715.1 Planctomycetaceae bacterium | reverse complement strand
AGCCCGAAGCGCAAGCGAGGACAAATCGTTACGCACCTCTCGCTTATGCTTCCGGTTAACATGGCGCCGTGAATGATCGGGCCAGTCGTGGTGGGCGCACCCCCCAGGCGGTGGGGAATGGTCATCCGCGCGAGCGTTTCGAAACCGGGAACTCGGCTCACGCTTCATCGAGACGAATATCCAGAATCTCGTACCGGAGNNGATTTCGACCGTGTCGCCCTTCTTCTTGCCGACGAGTCCTTGCGCCAGCGGGCTGGTCACGAGAATTCGCCCCTGGTCGTAGTCTTCCTCGCCCGCGCCGACTAGCGTGTATTCTTCTTCGTCGTCGCAATCGAGGTCCTTGAGGACGACCGTTACGCCAACCGCGACTTCGTCCTTGGGCATCTTCGTGGGGTCGAGAATCGATGCGCGCGAGAGCTTGTCGCGAAGCAAATTGATCTTCGCCTGCAACATGCCCTGGCTCTCCCTCGCGCCGTGGTATTCGGCGTTTTCGCTCAGATCGCCTTCCGAGCGGGCCGCGCCGATCCGCTTTTCGATCTTGGGCATTTCGACGTTTTCGAGTTGATCGAGTTCTTCGCGCAGCTTCTGGTAGCCGGCGATTGTCATCGGTATGCGATCGCTCATGTCGTCTTCGCTCCCCCGGGGGCGTTTGCGATTACAGGACACGGGCTTCACGCACGTGCGAGTTAACGAGCCGACTCGCCGACGCCAGTCGCCGCGTCCCGATTGGGTTCCTCGATCTTTCGATGAGGGCAAAAAAAACGCGACCTCGCATGGAAGGCCGCTGAGTCCGCCCACCAGGACGCACTCCAAGGCCGTATTGTGCCCGATTTGGGGCGTTTTGTAAAGGGGTATAACGCGGGGCGTCATCGGAACCCTCGAACTGATACGGCTTTGGAGCGTTTGCCCTCCGCGACGTGGCGATTTTTTGACTCCGCGCTGGTTGCCGACCCCTCCGCCAGACCGTTATGATGGCAGCAACGGGCAGAATCCCCGAATGTCGAAATCACCACACTTCGGAGGTCGAACCGCCGATGGCAAATATCTATCTGGGCGTGAACATGGAGTTCGTCCGTCACGGCGACGAACACGGGGGCGGCTACAAGCCGTTCGAATGGGGAGTCGAAAAGGCGGCCGAACTCGGCTACGAGTTTGTAGAACCCATGGTCCACTGGGGACGCGAGCTGCTCTCCGAGGCCGGATACTTTCATAGCGTTTCGATGTTGGACGACCCCTACCGCGTTCGTAGGGCGTGCGAAAAGGCCGGCATCAGGCTCTCGGCTCTATCCTCTCATACACCCCTGTGCAAGCCGGAAATCAGCACCGAATACCTGAAGCAGGCGATTCGCTTCGCCGCCGAGTGCGGCGCTCCGGTCGTCACGACGGACGAAGGCCCCAAGCCGTGTTGGACGACCGAGGACGAGGACTTCACGCTGATGCGTTATGTGCTAAAGGAAGCGGCGGCGGTGGCCGAGCCGCGAGGGATCGTCATCGGCTTGGAGCCGCATCAGCAGTACAGCACGACGCCCGAGGGGCTCGCCCGCATCGTCGGCTTGGTCGATTCGCCGGCGATCGGCGTGAACTTCGACACAGGCAACTCGTACCTGGGCGGATGCGACCCCTACGAGTGGCTCGAGGGCATCAAGGACCGTCTGGTTCACCTGCACGCCAAGGACATTTCGATCGGGCAATCCGATTCCGAACGCGGAAGAGTAACCGGCACGCCGGTGGGCTGCGCCTGCGGTGAAGGCGTGATCGACTGGGCCCGGGTGATCGAAATCTGCCGGACTTGCCCGCGCGACATCGTTTTCAGCGTCGAATGCGGCACGGTCGGCGAGGCAAAGCGTAGCATCGAGCATCTGCGAAACTTACTGAGACAGTGATATGATGAACACTACCAGTCGCGACATCGGATATCGATATAGTGTGAGTTGCCTCGTCGTGGCCATCGCGACGATCGGGGCGACCTCGCGGACGCTGGCCGAGGAAACTCGCGCGGAAATCGCGAAGGACGACGAGAAGGTCACGGTCAAGATCGACGGCCGACCGGTCATGGAATATCGCCATGGCAACGTTCCCTTCAAGCCCTGCGCGGCCAAGCTGTACACGCCTGGCGGCGTCCAGATTCTCCGGGATTCGCCCCACGACCACAAACATCACCACGCGTTGATGTTCGCGTTAAAGGCCGACGGCGTCGACTTCTGGTCGGAGTCTCCCGGCTGCGGTTCGCAGGAATCGCAAGGCGTCGATGCGGTGGAGAGCGAGGCCGCCAATGGTCGGACTGTCGCGAGATTCGCGCAGGATTTGGCATGGACCAAGCCCGAGCAAGGCGAGACCGTGTTGACGGAGCGCCGCGCGATCGAGGTCGAACGCCTCGACGATCCGAGCCCGGTGACCTTGTTGACCTGGCGCGGCGAGTTGAGCGTGCCGCCGGGAAAGGATGCGGTCGAACTGGCCGGATCGCACTACTTTGGACTGGGCATGCGGTTCGTCGAATCGATGGACAAGGGCGGTCGCTTCATGCATTCGACCGGCGAGCCCGGCCCGATCGTCCGTGGCACCGAGCGGCTCACGCCCAACCGATGGTGCGCCTACACGGCCGAGGTCGACGGCAAGCCGGTTACGGTGGCCCTGTTCGACCACCCAAAGAATCCTCGCCATCCAAACAAGATGTTCACGATGACCGAGCCGTTCGCCTATCTGTCGGCGACGCTCAACCTGTGGAAGGAGCCGCTCTCGCTGAAGCCCGACCGACCCCTCGTCCTGTGCCACGGCGTGGCGTTGTGGGACGGTACGGTCGAGCCGGCCGAGATCGAGTCGGTCTATCGAAAGTGGATTGCCGACAGAAGAGTCGCTCCCTAACCTTCCGGTCGCCACGCGACCACGTTTCCCTCCATCCAACATGAGGACCCCCGCCATGCAATCGAAGCCCACCCCAACCAACCCGTCTCGCCGACAATTCCTGCAAGGAGCCGCCGCCACGACGGCCGCCTCGATGTTTGCCGTGCCGCATCTGCTTGCCCAAGAGGCCAAGGGAGCCAACGACCGGATCGGCGTCGGCTTCATCGGTACCGGCGGACGTTGCGGGGCCCACATCGGAATTATCAACGACTTCAAGAATCAAGGCGTTACCGAGCCGGTCGCCGTATGCGACGTCTACCGCCCGCGACTCGAAGCCGCCTCGTACAGGACCGGCGGGGCGAAGATGTACATGGAGCACGAGGAATTGC
>DOEZ01000560.1 GCA_003532715.1 Planctomycetaceae bacterium | reverse complement strand
GCCGAAGGCGCTTCCCCCCCAACCGAAAACCGTCCTGCACGAGCCGTTCGACCTTCGGGTTCTCGCAACTCAACTCGCGATGGAGCATGGCCTCGACCTCGGCCATCTGCTCGCGGATCGGCGCGTACAACGACCGCAACGTTTCGGATGTCGTCGTCTGCCCTGGGACCGCTTGGCTCATCGTTGCGTTTCCGGGTTGGCGCGGGCTTTCCGCCCGGGCCCTCCGGCACGAATAGGGGGGGCGATAATCGGGCGTGAATCGCCGCGCGAACCGTTCACGTCCGATTCAAGTGATTCTAGCACTTGGCGACGATTCGTCGAGTGGTCGCCGGAGGTTCGCGGCGGGGCGGGTGAACCACCGGGAACGTAACGAACGACGCGACCGGGCGAAACCGGATTGTGTTCGGAGCGAGCGGAACCCAAAGAGGCCGCCTTTGGCGCCGAAGCAACCACGCTTCCGACACGCCCGGAAGAAAGGCGAGGTCNNGCGACAGGGACACTCGCCGGCGAGAAGATTATCCGTCGCGGGGGTCTGGCCGCGACGGGTTGGTCGAATCGGCGGGATGGATGTCGGTATGTCGTCGTATCGCGCTTCGCGAGGCAAGTGGAGTCGGGGCGACTACACTAGCTCTTTTCTCGCGCTGATCAACGTTCGGAATCGCTCGGCCAGCAACGCGGCGTCGAACGGCTTCTTGAACGTTTCGTTGATGCTCGAACGATCGAAGCTGGTCGAGCTTCCGTCGTCGGGCAGCAAGGCGATCAGAATGACTTCGGCGAACTCGGCGTTGCGTCGCAGATTTTGGCAAATCTGAAGCGCCTCGGCTCGGCCGATCGAGAAGTCGACGATGATGCAGTCCGGGTGGAAACTCTCGGCCTGGATGCCGGCGTCGAAACCGCTGGCGGCCACGGCGACCTTGAAGTTTCGTTCCGTCGGCAGTTCGCGACGAAGATTCTCGATAAGAACTTGATCTTGGGCGACGATCAGGACTTTCGCCATGGCTTCGTCTTCCAAGTCTCCCAGCGGCATCCCATGTTCCTTCAGGAAACGAATGAGATACTCGCGTGGAATACGCCGGTCCTGGGAACCGGGGATTCGATAACCCTTGAGACGACCGGAATCGAACCACTTACTGACGGTGCGCGGGGCCACCTTACAGATCTTTGCGACCTGACCAGTTGTGAAGACCTTCATTGCAGGCTCTCCGTTTAGTTATTCGCTCGCTTGTTTTGAACTGGCGTCTCGGGCGGATTGCCGCGCCGAAACGGAACAGCCCCTTGCCTGCGGATCGCTAGGCCGTTGGNNGGGTCGGGGTCTGACGTAATTCGCTTCAACTGGACGGAAACTCGAATCCTTCCGGTTCCCGTCGCACTAATGACATCGGCAACCGGGGGAACCGGAAACCAGGGAAAATCCGTAAAATAGAGAAGACGCGGTTTACTTCTCTGATTACGAACTCTTTCCCTCTCCCGGACAACTGTTTCGCGAATTACAGACAAAAAGGGGAGAGCTTTACGGACAGTCCGCCAACTCGGACACCTAGCGGACCAATCAAGAATCGCATCTTGAAAGCAGGTTCCCCCCTTGGACTTGCCCGCATCGACCGGCCACCCTAGGTAGCCGGCCAAGAGAACAAGCCGTCCAATGGTTAATTTCGAGCCACGAAGGGGGTGGACTTTAGACAGTTTCTCCAATCGTGACGACAACGCGGGTCGTGACGGCTGTAAGGAACATGCGGGCGGCCAGAACCGAACCCCGAGCGTAAGCGAGTGGGCGGCGCCGCCAAAGCCAGCGAACCCGAGCAAGCACACCCCCTGGTTGCCGCCTCCACGGCACAAAACGAACACCGCTCTATTGCATCTGCCGAGATCGCTTCCGACCGCCCGCGAGTCACCGACGCTCAACTGGCCCGCTCGCCGCGCGCTCGCTTACGCTCGGGGTTCAGTTGTGGTTCACTCCATTCGATCAATGGCCTTGTCGACCAGGTCATCGAGTCGCTCTACCCGGCAAAGACTCTCGACCAAGCGGGGGTGGACGAAGAACCGAACTCGCTTCACGTAGTCGTCGAACTGGTCGCGTGCCAAGGTCCGCACGACGGGCGAGACCTCGTCTAGCGGCCGGTAACGGTCCTCTTTCGGCGAGTAGACGGTCACGTTGAATTGCACCTCGCGATGGACCGGGGGAGCGTCGATCAGGATTTCGTGCGGCGCGACGACGCGCCCCAACGCGGTGCTCGCAATCACCGCAAATTGCTCGGCACAGGCGCAAAGCCACGGATAAGGACGTCGGGCAAGGCGAGCGTGCAAGGCCGGATGCTCCAGACAGTTATACTGCGCCAAACGCTTGTAGAGTCGGCGCCGCGGCCCCCACAGCCCGGCGAGAAGTTCGGCCGCCGGCGACCGGTCGGCCGCTTCTTCGAGTTCGGCAATCATGGCCCGCTCGGGCAGTCGAAACAGCACGTCGAGGTCAAGTTGTCCGTGGAGAAGATAGAACGCGCGTTGGAGCATGGCCGTGGCCGCGCGGACGCCATGATGCCAATAGACTTCGCTAAACATGACGTAACGAGAGAAGACCATCATTTCAGCGGCCGTCTTTCCCTTGTCGGTGATGGCCAACGAATCGCCCGACTCGCTCAGGCAGAGACTGCCGATGAGTCGCTGATGGTCGAAATTGCGGCCATAGGGAACGCCCGCATGGAGACTGTCGCGAAACAGGTAATCCATCTTGTCGATGTCCACTGGTCCCGACAGCATGCTCGCCAGAATCTTCGACGCCGTGTCGCGGGGTTTTTCGCTCAGCAGCGAAATGATCTCGCGAGGGGCGATGCCCCAATCGGTCCGCAGCACGTCGGCGATTTCGCCTTCGAGCAGAAAGCTATTGGCGAACAGTTCATGGCTTGGCACGCCGGTCAGGTGCATATCCTCGATCGGGTGGCAGAAGGGCCAATGCCCCAGGTCGTGAAGCAGCGCGGCGACCAGGAACCGTTCGGCGTCGGCACGGCCCACGGCTCGACCAAAACGATCGTCGTGGGCCAGTCGTCGCAGGAACAACAGCGCCAGGCGATAGACTCCCAAGCAGTGCTCGAATCGCGTGTGCAGGGCGGCCGGATAGACGAGCGAGACAAGCCCCAGTTGGCTGATCTGGTTGAGCCGCCGGAACTCCGACGTGTCGATCAACTGCCGCACGCGCGGCGTCAACGGAATGTCCAGCTCGGGCGGAATCCGGACAACCGACTTGCGCGAATCGAGACCACCGATTTCGGGGATGTCGAGGATTTCGGTCATCGCCATGAGTCGTTACCTTTTTCCCATGCAACATAGCCGCCCTCGGCTGTGCAAGC
>DOEZ01000106.1 GCA_003532715.1 Planctomycetaceae bacterium | reverse complement strand
ATGGCGTGGTCGATTCGGCCGACGTGATCAACCTGAGGGACAACGGGGCCGCAAGCCTTGGCGCTCGGCGATTGGCACACTACGCGATGGAGGAAACCACCGGCAACACGATCACCGATTCGAGTGCCCATGCCAACCATGGAACGCTGGTCGGCTACGACGGCACGACGATGGGTGTGATTCCGNNAACATGCCTCCGCCAAATTCGGCGAGGGGTGGCCGGAATATGCCAAGATGGCGTCGGTCAGCCACATGCCCAGCGCCGGCGACGAGTTTACCGTGTGTTTCTGGTACAAGCCCGACGATCAACTGGCCGTGACGCACGGGTACGGATGGGACTGGGCCGGCCAGATTGCCTCGTGGAGCGCAAACGGGATCGGTTTTGCGGTGGGAAGCTACAACACCGGCACGGGCACCATGATCGTTCGCACGACGGACGGCACCACAACGGGCAACAGCAATCTGTACAACATCAATGTGGGCGCCGGCGCCCTGGACCTGCCTCCCGACGAGTTCGCTCATTTCGCGATCACGGTCAACTCAGCCAGGGAGATCACGGGCATGTGGGTCAATGGAGAGTATGTTGCCAAGACCACGGGCACGACGGGCTACAACGTCACCGACGCGAACACGGGGATTTTCGGCGCGCGATTCACAAACGGCGTGGCGGGTAACGGGAACTCCGGCTTTCTGGATGACTTTGCCGTCATCAAGGGTCAACTTACCGAAGCCGAGATTCGGAAGGTCATGACCTTGGGCGTGGCGGTTGCGATTCCCGAGCCGTCCACGTTTGCTCTGCTGGTGGTCGGGTGCTGGCTGTGTTGTCTGTGCCGCCGGATGCGCCGTTAACGATCGACGATTGGAAAGAGAAGTGATCCGTCAGCGGTCGCGGGATCGCGGGACGTTGCGATACACGATTCCGACGGTCGCCGCGCGAAATGCAGAATCGCCCGAATCGCATCGGTCGAGGCGGCTTGGCTCCCCATAAGCCGAGCCGTCTCGATGGATACCGCGCCACGGAGCGGTTTGGACGAGTTCATTCCTGTAAGAACGAAGAAAACAGTGTTCTTGGTTTAGAATGGGAGATTCATCATGCGAGGCTGTCGGAAGTGCTTGGTCGTCTTGACAATCTTCTTTCTTATCGCCGCCGTCCCGGCGGCGATCTTTGCGGTCACGATTGACGACGTGTACCTGCACCACAAGTTCGACGACACTTCGGGCAATGTGTTCGCCGACTCGGGCAATAACCACAACGACGCGACGCTCTATCGATACGAGAGGTACGCGGAGCTACCCGCGATCGACGCGTCGCACGTGATGTTTGGCCTGGGCGCGCCTTTTGATGGGGCTTTGCGGATGGGGACTTCGGAGGTTGAGGGGCTCAGCACTGAGGTGATGATTGACGTTCCTTCGAGCCCGTTTTTGCCAGGACCCGGTGACAGTTTTGCCGTCTCTTTGTGGGTGAACGTGGCGGATTGGGGCACTGCCTATGGCGCACTCGCGTCTTACAACCTGCACGGATTGGAGTGGGTGATCGGAATGCATAATCATTCCTCGGTCCGCGGTCTGTGTGTTTATACCAACGACGCTGGCGCGATGGGCGATCCTAAGTATGCCGTCAACTGCGAAAACCTCCTCATCCCTCAGACGTTCGCCCATTTCGTCATCCAGTTCGAGGGCACGGATGGGATCACTGGAATCTATGTCGACGGCGCCACCGAACCCGACACCGGCAGCGACACTTGGTTCTGGCCCAGTAATGAGGAGTGCTTCGTCATCAACGGACGGGTGCATTCGATGCGGACGGGGTTCTTTGGAGCGACTTCGGCCATCGACGACTTCGCAGTAATTCCCGGTGTGCTGACGCAGGCGCAGGTCGACAGTATCCGGGCAACCGGCGTCGCGGGTTCAGGTGTGACGAGCACCGTCCACTACGCTTTGGACGAATCCGCCGGTAGCGACATCGCGGATACCAGCAGCCACGGGCTTCATGGGAATCTGATCGGCTACGACAAAACGCAAGTCCGCGAAGCGCGACCCGTCACACCCGTGATGGTGCCGGGCGTGCATGGCACGGCCGCCGACTTCCGCGGCGGATGGGACGACTATGCGAAGGTCGAGTTTCCAACCAACATGCCGCCTGCCCGTGGCATCTCCGCGAATCCCCTTACCGTCCTCTTCTGGCTAAATGCTGAGCGTTGGGACTGGACGACTTATGGCGAGGGAGTGCTGTTTTCCCAAAACCTCGACGGGTTTGCCTTGACAATTGGGCCCAATGATAGCACCTCGCCCGATACACTGCTTGTACGAACGGGGACCGCGACGGGGACGCTGGATATGGCCGGTATCAAAACCACGACGCTGGGATTGGTGGATGGGGAGTTTGCCCACTTCGCGGTGACCATCGACGAGTTGGGTACGATCACGGGTATCCATGTCAACGGCGTTCTCATCCCGCGGGAAGTCAACAACGGTTGGTTATTCGGCGATGACGGCATAGTCACGCTCGGTGCTCGCATTCGTGGGGGTACCCTGCAATACGGTCTTGATTTCCAAGTCGATGACTTCGCCATCGTCAAAGGCGCGCTGACGCAAACGCAAATCGAATACGCCATGAACCACGGTGTCGAAGCCTTGTACACAACCGTGATTGAGATCCCAGGAGACGCAACGGGCGATAGCGTGGTCGACGATGCCGATGCGAAACGGCTGGCTGCGAACTGGGGCGTGTCCGGCAGCGCCACGTGGGCCATGGGCGATTTTGACCGGGACGGCAAGGTGGGACCAACCGACGCCGCCATTATGGCTGCCAACTGGGGTTACGGCGTCGTTGAAGGCGATCTTGCCGTGCCCGAACCAGGAATGATCACCCTGTGGCTTGTTGCCGTGCTGCTTGTAGTCGCGACGCGCCGCCGAGGCAAATGAAATATTCGGGCATCGAGAGAAACCTGGCGCTGCAAGAGGGAAACTGGCGTCAGACGATTCGCCGCGCCTCCTCGAAAGGCCGAGGCGGCCGGACGAGACCCGTGTCACGAGCCGGACCATCCGGGAGGGGGAAACACTGTCCCGCTCGTGAGAAGCTGTATAGTGGGAGAATTGTCATGCTTTTTCGTCGTGAAGGATTCGGACGAGAGCACGAAGGGTTTACTCTCGTCGAACTCCTGGTCGTCATCGCGATTATCGGGGTGTTGGTCGCACTGCTGCTCCCGGCGGTCCAGGCCGCCCGGGAAGCGGCACGGCGGATTCAGTGCTCGAACCGAATCAAGCAGGTCGCTTTGGCCATGCATGCCTATGAGGACGCGAATAAGGTGCTCCCTTACGCATCCGAATACGTGACCAGCAGTCCGACTCCCAAAGGCACGGCCACGGCCTTTGTTCTGCCCTACCTCGAGCAGCAGGCGGTTTACGACATGTTTCATTTCGAGTACATGTTCTCCTACACCATAAATCGTCCGGCCGTGACAACACCGATTCCCCAGATCACCTGTCCGAGCGATCCACAGTCGGTCGAGCCGATTCTCAGTGGGCGATATCCGGACGCGGGAAACCCGAGCAGGTGTCACGGCATGTGGTACGCTCCATCCGGTGGCCCCGTCCACGACCGTTATAAGGGCGTTCGACCGTGCGTCTATTGCGAGGCCGTGACGAGCTACGCCCATTGGAGCACGGGTAACTTCGTTTACTGCTGCCAGGGATTTTACTTCGGCAGCGGCATGTTTGGCTCGGAAATGGGCATTTTTCCCGGAATGTTCGGCCGCTGCCCGATTGGCGTCAAGTTCGCCGAAGTAACCGATGGCCTGAGCAACACGATCATGCTGGGCGAGACCATCCCGGGCCACAGCATCTGGAACGGAGCCTATTTGCAGAATCTTCCGATTTACATGACGCACATCCCCCTCAACAACATGATGACCGACAATGGATCCGATACGAACGGACCGGCCGGAACCGCCTGGTGGCAACACACGATGGGTTTCAAAAGCTACCACCCGGGCGGCGCAAACTTCGCCATGGGTGACGGCAGCGTCCAGTTCCTCAACGACACGATCGACTATCAACTCTACAACGCGCTGGGCACGATGGCCGGCGGCGAAGTCTTCCAGGAGTCTCTCCATTAGGCGAGGAACATGTCGATCCAACAACCGCTGTTATTTTCCCACCTTGGCCTGATCCCCTATCTCGCGTAAAGCCAGTCGCAGACGGCGTTCCACAATTGAGCGACGTTGTCGCTGTTGGTCAACACGACGATGCCATCGCCCGACTTAAGGTAAATCCGCATGACGCACTTGTAACCCCGGTTGGATCCGGTATGGTAAACGTGGCGTCCGTGCTCGTCGCCGCCCGCGCGACCGCGATGCCGCGGGCCTCGAAAATGGCTTCCGGGTGGAGGTAGTTCTCCAGGC
>DOEZ01000634.1:5509-5929 GCA_003532715.1 Planctomycetaceae bacterium | reverse complement strand
ATGCCCGGTTCGCTAATATGTTCGCTCGCCAAATGGTCGAACACGCGTTTCGCCTGCTGGGCGTCGCCGGAAGTCAGGCGGAATCGGAGTTCGCACAGATCCCACGGGGCCGAGGACTTGCCAACCGATTCGGCCAACGAGCGGCCCGCGTCGAGAAATCCCATTACTTGCTCGGCGTCGCTCGCGAGATGGGTCATCGTGACCAGCGTTCGCTCCTTGACCTCGGCGGTGATGCCGGGCCGCTCGACCACCTCGGCCGCGAGGCGGCGTGCGGCCTCGCTCGCGCCGAACGCCATGGCCCGATTGCACGCGCGGACCAACGATTCGTCGTCAAGCTCCTCGACCGCGAGGCGGTGGAAACGAACGAGCGGCAGCCGGTCGATCGGGCTCGCCTTCGGATCGATCGGGCCGAGCGTCGGC
>DOEZ01000634.1:0-5502 GCA_003532715.1 Planctomycetaceae bacterium | reverse complement strand
CACCCGCCACACCAGGTTTTCGAGCACCAAGACGGCCGCCAAGACGGCGATTTTCTGGTTCGGATCGCGGGCCGCCTGTTCGACCGACTGTCCGCCGAGTGATTTCAATACGAGTCGAGGCCACTGTTCCATCACCGCCTGCTCGATGTGTTGCCGGATCGCGTCGTGAAGCGTCTTCATACTGCGACCGATCGGGGCACGCCATCGCGGATTCAGCAGGGCGACCGTCGCCGAGGTGGAAGCGACTGTTTCGGCTTCGGCAGCGCCGGTGACTTGCCCGTTGGCAACCGAGACAATCAAGTTTTCGACCAATTCGCGTTCGTTCGAAAAGACACCGTTGACCACCAGCCGCGCGTCGCGGTCGGTCTGGCGGCCGAAAAGCAACGCCTGTCCCACGACGTGCGGCATCGAGTCGAGGGTCGGCGTCTCGCCCGACCCGATCGCCGGTCGGTCGAGCAACAGAAAGACGGCCTTCGGAGGCACTTCCTCGCCGTCGAACATGGCCGGGTCGACTTGAATCGGCTCGAATTGCTTCGAGGTGGTGAAATGGCCGGCCAATTCGTCGGCGTTCTCGACGCGGAAGTTCATCCGCAGCCCGTCGATCTTATCGCCCAAGGGATCGTCGGACAGGAGCATGGCGTTGGCTTTGGCTTCGACGGCGTTTTCAAGCGGAATGTCGAGCGAGGCTAGTCGTTCGAAGGCGGCGGTCGAGCCTTCGCGGTCGGCCAACCAGCCTCGAAGGATCGCGAGATTGAGCCACGCGGCGGCCAGTTCCGGCGCTTCGTCGACGAGTTTTTCGAGATTCGCGACGGCCTCGGGCCAGATCATCCGACCGAGCGGCGTCATCGCCTCGTCGAGTCGCGATTTCCATTGCCCATCCGCGGCGCCTTCGTCGAAATACGGTTCATCCTTCAGCAGAAGGGGCTCGGCCGCCGAGAAGCAAGACTGGGTCAGAAGCGAAAGAGGCCGCTCGTCGCCCGTCTCCAGGTCAATTTCAAGCTGCCACAACGCGCGGGCCGCGCGCGAATCGCCCGACACGGCCAAGATTTCGGCAACGGCCGACATCGCCTGGTAGGTCTGCCAGTGGAAGACATCGGGCGATTGGGCCATGGCGCCGAAGATCAGGTCCAGGCTCCGGCGCGTGTCGCCTTCGGCGGCCGCTTCGAGAGCCGCTTCGGACATCGCGATCGGGTTGTCGGGAAACCGCTCGATGA
This sequence comes from Planctomycetaceae bacterium, assembly GCA_003532715.1. Lineage (GTDB taxonomy): Bacteria > Planctomycetota > Planctomycetia > Pirellulales > Thermoguttaceae > UBA11386. The sequence goes on along the minus strand of DOEZ01000634.1, from coordinate 4,288 downwards.
AACATCGCGCCGCCTCGCGGGCTTCGTCGTGTCGCCCGACGTCGCGCAACAAGGCAATCTTGTTGACCAGGAGAGCCGCACGCGGCGTGTCGGCCGACTCGATCGACTCGACGTGTTGCAGGGCGGCGCGAAGTTGGTTGCCCTCTCTCATCTTCTCGAGCGTCTTGAAATCGGCGAGCAAATCGGAACAGCAGAACTTGATCTTCTTGCCCGATCCACAGGGACAACGATCGTACGAATCCATCGGTATGGGACCCTTCTTGGGGCTGGGGGCGGTGTGTGCGAAATCGGCCGCCGGTCGAGTCATGCGATCGAGTCGCGGGAGGCAAACGGCCGCGAGCACCCCCAAGATTGGTAGTGCGGCGGTCTCGTTCACCAAGGCGGACAACCGCCAGGGCAGACAACGTGCGCGTATCAGGTTGCATTGTTGGGAGTCCGAGTCTTCCGCATCCGACTGCGCCAGCCGAATCGGGGGACAAGGAAACGATGATCGTACCAAACGCACAGCGTCTTGGCGAGCGACCCCCCGAGCTTGCGGTCCCTTGCGCGAAAGACAGACAACCCGCGGGTTAGCCGGGACCATGCAGGGCTAGCCGGGACCATTCACAAGCCGACACCAACCCGAGGCGCAAGCGAGAGGACACCAGCCCGAAGCGCAAGCGAGAGGTGCGTAACGAGTTATCGTCGCTTGCGAATCCGGCTGATATTTCGCACGCTCCGCCGACATCACCGGTTCCTGAATAATCCGGGCAGGTGTGCAAGCGATCGGAGTATCAGATCCTTCACGCAGATGCCACAAGATGGGGGTGTTAAAGTGGGTTGTATGTGTCGTGCTGGCAATATCAGTCACGGATACTGGTCGTATCAATCACAAGGATTGCGGCTTCTTTGTGGATTTTGACGCTTATTCCTATTGTGCGGGCGAAGTTTGGCCGATTAGGCAGTTGTATCGTGATAAACCAATCGGTCACTGCGCCGTCGCGATACGCGTTGACGCAGTGTCGAGAAAAGGACAACCCTCCCGTGGATTTGGCCATGAGACGCACAACGATCTGTTTGGCGATCGTCGCCTTGCTGCTAGGTGTTCCGGTTTCTGCCCAGGAGTACGTGCCGAGTAATCCGGCATCACCGACGCTCCCGGCGGAGCCGCTCCCGGCTGGGGGCGAAGCGGCGGCGGGTCAGATCCCGGCTACGCCCGAGCCTCCCCGCGCGGCCCAGGCCCCCGGCGACCCGGTGCCGCATCAGCAATGGCAGCCGCTCGAGCAAGTCGCCCCGGGTCCCGACGTGACCGCGTCCGGTGAAATCGTTCCCCACGGCGCGATGCAGCCGGAGATGATGTTCGGTCCCATGCCCGACGAGTATCCTCGTGGTCCCTGCTGCGAGAAGACGGGTCGCGGTTATTGTTGTCCGCCCAACTGGTATCTAGACCAGCGCGTTCGCGCCATGTATCACTCGAGAGCCAAATGGGGCGTGACCGGAATCTATGGCACGATCGGACAAGCCTTTGATGGAACGCAATTCGTCGACCGGTTCTTCCGAGTTCCCGGCATGACCACGCGGAGCGGCGGAGCCGAGCCGGCCGCCGGCTACGAGGTGACCCTGGGCCACTACTTGGGACGCGACGCCGAAAACCGCGACCAGTTCGTTGAATTCACCTTCTACGGAATGAACGAATGGGACGAGGACTACGCGCTCTATCGCACCGAACGCCCGACCGTATCCAACGGAGACCTTTGGCCCAATCAAGAGCAGATCGCCAATTTCGAGCAGGTCACGTTCGGAAACCTCTTCAGCCGATTCGACGCCGACCTTGCGGGCTTCAACCGGGCCGACGACCTCGAACAACGATACACCTCGCGTTTTGACAACTTCGAGCTCAATTTGCGGGTTCGACCTCGCGCACGAACCGACCGCATGGTCATGTACCAGAACGGCCGATGGCGTCGCGAGGCCCAAAACGGACCGAGTTGCTCGTTCCTGGCCGGCTTGCGAGCCCTGTCGCTCGACGAGGGCTATTCGCTCTCGGGCCGGGGAATCATTCGCACGCAAGACCTAGTCAACGACACCGATACGACGGCCGTCACCCGGGGCGACTATTCCGTCCGCACCTACAACGACCTCGTCGGCCTGCAGGTCGGCCTCGACATGCTCTGGCGACAAGGCTTCGCCGAGTTTGGCGTGCGAGTAAAGGGCGGCGCCTTCGTCAACTTCGCCGACATGAATTCGAGCCTGATCAGCACGGGCGGATTGGACGACCCGATGGCCAATGCGGAACTCTACGACGCCTCGGGGCCGTACACCAGCGTCAACAATCAATACACCGAGAGCCGCGCGGCAAGCATTCGCGACGTGGCCGGCGTGGCCGAGTTCGGCCTGACGGCCGCCTATCAGCTTCGCACGAACATCGTCGTCCGCGCCGCCTACGACCTGATGTGGGTCAACGGCTTGGCCCAGGCCCCCAATCAGGTTAGCAGCCAGGTCGGCGGTCCCGGCCGAATCAACAACGACGGGCTGCAGTTGTTCCAGTCGTTAAGCCTGGGTCTCGAAGTGGATTGGTGAGAGTTTCGTCCGGCCCGTGTACGGCTCTTGCCTGTCTCCATCGCCACTTCTACAATCGGGGCAATAGGGAAGCGGACGGACTCTGGTCTTTTGGATACAGCTTGAGAGGAATGGGATGCCCAAAAAGGTAATCCTCGACGTGGATCCGGGCATTGACGATGCCATGGCGCTTTGCATGGCCTTGTTCCACCCCGAGTTGGACGTCGTTGCGGTCACGGCAGTGGGGGGCAACAGCTCACCCGATCAAGCCACACGCAACGTGCAGGCCCTCATCGAGCAGCTCGATCCGCCCCGATGGCCGCGGATCGGCGCGGCGTCGCCCCCCGACCACCGGTTGCCGGTCGACGGACGGCACCTGCACGGCGAGGACGGACTGGGCGGGGCAGGTTTCCAGGTGGCCGAACTCTACTCGCGTCACCCGTCCGAGAAGGTGATTTCCGACGCCGTGCGCTCCAGTCCCAATTCGGTGACCATCGTCGCCCTGGGGCCGTTGACCAACATTGCCCGCGTGTTCCAGCGCGATCCCGAGCTTTCCTCGCTGGTCGGCCAGATCATCATCTGCGGCGGGGCGATTACCGGGCCGGGCAACATCACCCCGACCGCCGAATTCAACATCTACTGCGATCCCGAAGCGGCACGCGCCGTGTTCCGATCGCCTTCGACTAAGACGCTCATTCCGTTGGACGTCACCAATCGGATCATCATGAGCTTCGATCTCCTCAATCAACTTCCCGACGAATCGACCAAGGTCGGCAAGCTGCTGCACAAGATCGTCCCCCCCGCCTTCCGCGCCTATCGGCAGAGTTTCGGGTTGGAGGGAATCCACGTTCACGATTCCATCGCCCTGATCGCGGCCATTCGTCCCGAACTCTTCACCTTCGAGGATATGGCCGCCGACGTCGAAACGATGGGCGAGTTGACCTCGGGCATGACCGTCTTCGACCGTCGGCCCATCCGTGCGTGGCGGCACAACATGGAAGTCGCCGTCAAAATGGACGAAGCCGAGGTCGTCGCCGAAATCCTCCGCAGCCTAGGCGGAAAGCCGGCCGAATAGCAGAAAGCGGGCCGAGTAACGAGTAGGGTGGGTCGAGCTCCGCGAGCCCCACCAACAGCCGCGGAGAAGATCGTGCTGACACCCGACCCCACCTTGCTTCACGAAGAATTCATGCGGATGGCGCTGGCCGAAGCCGAGGCGGCGCTGGCCGAGGACGAAGTGCCCGTCGGAGCCGTGATCGTCCACGAGGGCAAGGTCGTCGCCCGGGCACACAACCAGCGCGAGCGATTGCGCGACCCGACCGCCCACGCCGAGATGATCGCCATCACCCAGGCGGCCGAGTCGCGCGGAAGCTGGCGGCTCGACGACTGCACGCTCTACGTGACGCTCGAACCTTGCCCGATGTGCGCCGGAGCCATTTTGCAGGCCCGGCTGCCGGTCGTCGTCTACGGTGCGACCGACCCGAAGGCCGGCGCGGTCCAAACGCTCTACCACCTACTCGACGACGCCCGCCTAAACCACCGATGCCTGATTGTCTCGAACGTGTTGGCCGACGAGTGCGGGACGATTTTGACACGTTTTTTTCGACAACAACGAAGCCTTGGGAAGAAATGAGGGATTGGGGATTGGGGGCGCGGGGCGGGGAACAGGGCGACGGCGTTTTCAAATCTCAAATCTCAGACTTGAGGTTTCACGTTTCAGATTTCCTAATCGCTAATACAGTAGTTTGAAGTT
>DOEZ01000748.1 GCA_003532715.1 Planctomycetaceae bacterium | reverse complement strand
TAGGGACTAGGGACTAGGGATTAGGGATTAGGGATCCATTGCCCCCTATCACACCAATGACGACATTGCGAGTACCTTGTTGCGTGATCCTTTGCCGTAATCGCGAGGCGAATTCGTCGGCCGCGGGCGAGTCGCCGTTTCGCGCGTTCGAGGAGAGCCTTCTCGATCTGCTGCGCGACATCGCCGCGCCGGTCGCCGCGACGATGCCCCATCCGTATGACCTGAAAGACGACGGGCCGTCGCTCGGGTTTCTGCGAGGCCTTTGCGAACCGCTGGTGATTCTGTCGTGGTTGCCGTCGCGGGCGTGCTACTGGCGACTCCGCGCGGCCGGCGTGAGCGGCTTCTTGGCTCCGGTCGACGAAGACGCAGCGACCCCGGCGGCAACAACGCCGGATATCGCGTCGGGCAGCGGCTCGCGAGCTGTCTGGTGTCTCGACCTGCACGACTACGCACGCCCGGACGATTGTGCCGAGGCGGTCCGACGCATTCTGTCGCGGGTCGGCGGCGACGACGCCAAGGCCGGCCGCGCGACCGAGGCGCGAGAGATTGTCGAGCCGACGTCGCCGCGATGGTATCCGGTGATCGACCGCGATCGGTGCGTGAACTGCTTGGAATGTCTGAATTTCTGTCTGTTCGGCGTGTTCGGGCTCGACGCGACCGAGACGATTCTGGTCGAACAGCCCGACGCCTGCCGTCCCGGGTGTCCGGCGTGCGCGAGGGTCTGTCCGTCGGGCGCGATCCTGTTTCCCGAACATGGCGATCCGACCATATCGGGGCGAGCCGCGCCGGGAGCCTCCGGGCCGACCGCGGGCGTGTCGTTTCTATCGCTGCTCGACCCGGCAGCGCGCGCCCATGCCGAGCGCGAGGCGGCCCAGCGGGCCAAGAAGGACACCCCGAAGAAGCCTCCCTTGCCGAGAGAGGGCGTGCCCTTGCCGGGGGATGACCGCTTGGAGGACTTGGTGGACGACGTGGACCAATTCGATCTCTAGCCCGAATCGCTACTTTTACGCTTACCTTTTTCACGGATTCCGCAGCGGTTGTTGTTGCAGAGGCGTCACAAGACGCCTACAATAGTGTCCAGACCGCGTTCGTTGGTCGAGGATTGGTGGGGGTCGTGGGTTTGCGCGGGTGGTGTTTTGGGTGTCGTGGTCGCCCTTGGCAAAGGATCTCATCGCGCGAGCAAACCGTCGTTGGGTCTGGTTAAGAAATTTTTCCATGGTGAAGGTCCGTCGTTCGACGGTCGGTGGAATTGTCATTCTCTTCGTTGAAGGAGGCACACAATGTATTGGGAGCGAGCCATGCAGGGAAACAGGTCCGCGCGACGATCGGCCTTCACGCTGGTTGAACTGCTCGTGGTCATTGCCATTATTGGCATTCTGATCGCCCTTCTGCTGCCGGCCGTTCAAGCCGCGCGCGAGGCGGCCCGGCGGTTGGGCTGCAAGAATAACCTCAAACAGATGGGCGTGGCCATTCTCGCCTACGAGAACATGCACGGGGCGTTTCCGCCGGCGTTTCGGCTGTTCTCCTTTAGTAACTGGGCAGGCGGCTACAACTACTCGATCTACATCCTGCCGCAACTCGAACAACAGAACCTTTACGACCGGTATACGTTCCACAACGGCGCGGGGACGAACTACTCGTGGGACTATCGGGGCGGCGCCATCGACAATAAGTCGGCCAGCGAGACGCCCATGCCGGTGTTCATCTGCCCGAGCGCCCCGGCGCCGCTCAATCGAGACCGCGCAGATACCGTCTCCATGAACGACTCGGGATTCACCGATTACGCCGCTTGCACGATGATCTATGGTCATGTCGGCACGGGCACGAATACGGTTCGCGCGAGCCTGGTCAACACGGGCCGCATCCGCGATCGGGGCGCCGGGCTCCCCTCGGTGCCGAATTGGCGAAGCATCCTCATGCCGATCGTCGACAACGCAAAGAATTACACCAGCGGCACCTATGTTTATCCCTATCTTCCCAACGCGCCCGACCAGCCCATGAGGATTTCGGACGTATCCGACGGGCTGTCGCAGTCGATCTTGCTCTGTGAAGACGTGGGACGCCCCGAGCGATGGGTCGAGGGAGAAAAGACGGGAACGACCGGCGCCTCGCACTGGGCCGACCCCGACTCGTGGTATTGGCACCACAACACGTGCCGCGGCGGCCAGATCTTCAATTGCGACAACAGCAACGAGATTTACAGCATGCACGCGGGCGGATGCATGTTCTCGTTCGGCGACGGCTCGGTTCAATTTCTTGCCGAGACCATCAATCCGGAGGTCTTCGTCAGTCTCTTCACCGCCGCGGCCGGCGACATCGTGACGACGACCGACTTCTAGCAACTCCGGACCATTCACGAGCCGACACCAACCCGAAGCGCCAGCGAGAGCAACACTAACCCGAAGCGCAAGCGAGAGGATCGCAACGACTCATCGCCCCATACGCACTGACTTCAGCAACGAACGGCTGACCGTCGCTGGAAGTTAAGGGGAAGTAGGGAACACTGGTTTTCGCTGATCTTCGCTGATTATCACGATCGAGCCATGACGAACCTCTACCCGCTGCGATTCGCGCCCCTCTACCGGCATTATCTTTGGGGAGGGCGGCGATTCGAGACGCTTTTGGGTCGCGTGCTCGACCCGGACCCGGAGAAGGTTTACGCGGAATCGTGGGAGGTCGTCGATCGCGGCGACGATCAGAGCGTGGTCGCGGCCGGGCCGTTGGCGGGCGCGACGCTTGGTCGACTGGTGGCCGAGTGCCGCGAGGCACTGCTCGGGCCCGGGCGGCCGGCGGCGGCGACCGGGCCGGCCGTCGCGCGGCGTTTTCCGCTGATCATGAAATTCCTCGACGCGGCCAAGAATCTGTCGCTCCAGGTGCATCCCGACGACGAAATGGCCGCGCGGCTCGATCCGCCCGACCTGGGTAAAACCGAGGCCTGGTTCGTGCTGGCGGCCGAGCCGGGAAGCCGAATCTACGCCGGGCTCAAGCCGGGCGTCGACCGCGACGCGCTGCGGGCCGCCTCGCTCGACGGAAACACCGACCAGTGCGTCGCCTGGTTCGAGCCGACGCCGGGCGACTGCCTCTTCATTCCGGCCGGAATGGTGCATGGCCTGGGTCGAGGCATCGTGGTGGCCGAGATCCAACAGGCCAGCGACACGACCTTTCGGCTCTTCGACTGGAACCGACTGGGCCCCGACGGACGGCCGCGCGAGCTACACGTCGAACGGGCCCTCGAGGCGATCGACTTCGCCGCCGGCGCGCCGGGGCCGATCCGCGTCGAGTCGGGCGAGCCGAACCGTCTCGTGCCGATCGTCACGTGCGAGTATTTTGTGATGAGCCGCTGCGATCTGGCCGGCGAGGCGTCGATGGCGGGCGACGGGCATTGCCACCTTCTGGCGGTGCTCGAAGGCTCGGTCGAAGTTGAAGGCGACGCGGCCGAAACGCCTTTGACGCGCGGCCAGACGATTCTGTTGCCCGCCGCGCTGCCGGCCGTTGCGATCCGCTCGCCCGGCGGGGCGACGGTTCTCGATGTTCAGGTTCGGTGACAAGCTCCTGGTGAGACGGTGNNCACGAGCCGCTCGAACCGTCCGATTTGCGGGTCGTCGGGATCGACGTTCTTCCACATATCCAGCCAGCTTTCGGCGGCCTCGAATTGTCTGCGTTCGACGTGCAAACGAATCCAGACCATGCACATCGCCGAGAATTCGGTGACGTGGAACTTCGCGCGGCGGCGAAGCCCGGCGAGAATCTCTTCCGTCCGGTCGAAGTCGCCTTCCTCGAAGGCAAGGTTTGCCATGGCGATGAGGCCGAAGAAGTAGTCGGGCCAACGTCGGTGGACCTCGCGAATGAGTTCGATGGCTTCCTCGTCGCGGTGCTGAACGTGATAGGCCGTGGCCAGGTTGTTGAGCAAATCGGGCTTATCGCCGACCGCGTCGAGGCATTTGCGGAGAAGCCGTTCGGCCTCATCGCCGTTGCCTTCTCCGATGGCCTGCATTGCATTGTAGGCCCAGGTGTTCACCGGCTCGCGGTGCGGCTCTCCGACCGGTTTATCGGTGATCTCGAAGCCCATGGCCTCGATTTCCTGGCGCTCGCCCTTGATCCACATCCACCTGGGACCGGCCTCGATGACGCCCTTGCGGGAAAGATGGCCGGCCGTATCCAATCGCATCGCATCCGGACCCCGCCGCGACAGGCAGAACTCACGGAGCTTTGCGAGCATTTCGGGCGTTTCGAGCGCCATGGCAAGCCGCCAGGCAATGCCTCGGCCCAATTCGTCGCCGCGATCCAACAGCGCTTCGACGATGTCGTGGAGCCCGGGCCGCTTCGCGGCGAAACGGCGTGCCGCCCGGGCCGTCGATGTTTCGTCGCCATCGAAGTCGAGCAACTCCAGTTCGTCGAGTAGTCTTTCGATCGTATCCTTGGGAAGCCAATAGTCGACGGTGAACGCCCACGGGCCGTGACGCTCGCCGACCGGCTTCTTGGCGTCCTCGAGGTTGTCGGCCGGCAAGGCGAGGTCGGGCATGATGCGGAGTGCTCGGCGCCAATGGGTTTGCGCCCGGCTCATTCGGCCTTGTCGGGCGTGCGCGACGCCGGCCAGGTGATACATCAGGGCGACGTCCGGCGTTCCGTTCTTCAAATAGCCGGCCCGCTTGGCCTCGTCGAACGCGTCGAGCACGCCTTGGTCATCGCCCAGGTAGCCGAACGTTTCCGCCTTCTTCGACCAGATTTCGGGGTTGTCCGATCGCGCGGCTCGCAGCCGCCGTCGCCACTGCTCGCCTTCGGCCCGGTGTCCGCCGAAGAATAGGTACCTCGTCAGGTTGGCCGGGGCATGAACGTTGTCGGGATCGATTTCGAGGACTCGGCGCGCGGTCCTGATGGCCTCGTCCGACCGCCCCATCATGAAGTAGGCCAGGCTTAGATTGTTCAATGCCGGGAGGAATTCGGGGAATCGCGACACGAGCCGCTCGGCCGCCGGAATCACCGATTCGAACTGCCCGGCGGCAACGTACGCGAGCACCTCCTCGTGCATCCGGCCGAGTTCCATCGCCCGGTCGTCTGGACAAGGCAGGCTGGCGACCGCGGCGGCGACCATGGGTTCGAGCTGTGCGACCATGTCGCGCGCGCCGTCGGCGAACGGGTGATCGGGCCAACGCTGAATAAACTGACGAAACGCCTCGAGCGCGGTCACGGGTTGTGCATTCGCCAGACACGCGCCGGCCATCATTGCATAAACGTCCGGGTCGTTGGGCGTCTGCTTCAACAGCAAGCGGCTAACGTGTTGATACGAAGCGAACTCGCGCTTCTGGTGGTACACGTCGAGAAGCAATCGCAGCACCTCGGGACGTCCCGGATTGGCCCGCTCGAAACGTTCGAGCGTTTCGCCAGCCTCGTCCCACCGCCCTTTGTCGATCAACGACTCGGCTCGGGAAATGACTTGCTGCCAGCGTTTGCCGCGTTGGGGCCGCGAGGAGACCCCCTCGATTACCGTGGCGACGGCCGACCGCCGGGCGCGCAATCGCCTTTTCCGCTCGTTCTTACGACGTGTCTTGCCGTTTTTCGACATGATTAGCGCCTCCATGCGGTTTGCGTGAGCCGTGGCAGAAGGCCATTATGCATTTATTCCGTGATGCGTCGAGAGGACTCTCGTCGTCTCCGCGCTGCGAACCGCGTCTCGGGCAGACCCTAGGGCGGATTTCTGCCATTTTGACACCCGCAACGCCCCGTTTGCCGAGTCAAAAAGCGAGTCGAGGTGGTCCTATTCGCCGCAAATCGAGGGCCGGCAACGAGTAAGAAACGGCCGGCGAAATTTGGCACGCATTTTGCCCCATAATTCGGCAGTGACGGACGCGCGGGCGTCGGTCGCGCGGGTGATTCGGCCTTTTGTGAGGCGAGCACTCGCCTCGAGGCGGCCGAGGGAGGCTGCTTGGCGCGTGATCGAGACAACCCCGTTTTTTGAGAAGGAGGGTGGATCATGGTTTTCGGATATTCGACAACGCGGCACCCGATCTATCAGCTTCGCGACGAGATGGATCGGCTTCTTTCGAGCGTGTTTCCCGGCAATTCGTGGCCCGCCGTCAATCGGCCCGAAGGCCCGGCGGTGAACATGTGGGAAGACGAGGGAGGCTTGAAGGTCGAAATGGAGCTGCCCGGCGTCAAGGACGAGCAGCTCGATCTTTCGGTGGTCGAGAGGGAACTGATCGTCAAGGTTGAAGTACCCGAGAGCGAGCCGGAGGGCGTGACGTATCATCGGCGCGAGCGGCCGGTGGGGTCGTTCCGCCGGGCGATACCGCTTCCGTTCGAGATCGACGCCGAGCGGGTCTCGGCCGTCTTGACGCGAGGCGTGTTGGAGGTGACGCTGCCGAAGTCGCCCAGCGCGCTGCCTCGCAAGATCGAGGTGAAGGTTTCGAGTTGACGCAACAGAGCAAAATCAGGAGAACACGTCATGTTGGATCAGCAGACGAACGTATCGGAGCAATCGCCATCGTGCGAGGAGACCCGTTCGGACCGATGCTATCGTCCGAACGTGGATATTCTCGAGAAGGAGAATGAGTTGTACCTGGTCGCCGACGTGCCGGGCGCGCTAGCGGACAAGATCGACGTCGATTTTGCCGACGGCGTTCTGACGGTCCACGCCCCGGTCGAACCGGCGAGCGACGACGGCCGGCGGTACTTGGTGCGCGAATTCGGCAAGGGCGACTATCGCCGCAGTTTTCGCGTGAGCGAGCAGATCGATCCGTCGGGCATCACGGCCGAATTCGTCGACGGCGTCCTGACGCTGCACCTGCCGAAAGCCGAATCGGTCAAGCCGCGAAAGATCGCCGTGCGGGCGAGTTGAGCGATTCAACACACCCGAGGGCGGGTGTGGTACATGACACACCCGGGGGCGGGTGTGCTACATGTAATGGTGTGGTACATGTAATGATGTAAGGAGGTAATCGAAATGAACCTGATACCTTGGAAAAACAAGTCGGTGGAAGAGGCGGCGCGCGGGGTCGGTCCCATGTCGACGCTCCGCGCCGACATGGACCGATTGTTCGAGAATTTCGTCCGCGAGCCGTTCGGCGCGATCGATTGGCCGTTCGGCGGCGCGGCTGGCTGGTCGCCCGCGGTCGATCTGGCCGAGACGGACGCCGAGTACACGGTTCGCGCCGAACTGCCCGGCCTCGAACCGGGCGACTTGGACATCTCGGTCACGGAAAACCGGTTGATGCTTTCGGGCGAGAAGAAGGAGAAGACCGAGCGGACGGAGAAGGGCGTCTATCACAGCGAGAGCCGCTACGGATCGTTTTGCCGGAGCATTCCGCTGCCCGGCGCGATTGATTCGAGCAACGTCAACGCCGAGTTTAAGAACGGCGTGTTGACGGTCCACCTGGCCAAATCGCCCGAAAACACGCCGAAACGGATCGAAGTGAAGGTCGCCGAAGGGTAGTTATGCCGGTCTGGTTATTCCGGGCTTTGGAAGGTACACTGTTGGAGAGACCAGTGTTATCTTCCGAAGCCCCCTTTTTTTCTTGGAGAACCGCGAATGGCGTCGGGCGAGAGAGTTTGCCGGGGCGTGCGCGGCGCGACGACCGCCGATTCGAACACCAGCGAAGACATCCTGAGCGCGGCTCGCCAACTGCTGGCGTTGCTGATTCGCCGCAACGGCATCGAGCCCGAGGACGTCGCCAGCGCGATCTTCACGGTCACGCGCGATCTGGACGCCGAGTTTCCAGCGTTGGCCGCGCGCCAGCTGGGTTGGATGAACACGGCGCTGATGTGCGCGTACGAGGTGAGCGTGCCCGACTCGTTGGAGCGGTGCGTTCGCGTGCTGATTCATTGGAACACGACGAAAACGGCCGACGAGATTTCGCACGTCTACATCAAGGACGCGGCCCGGCTTCGGCCCGATCTGTGCAAACTGCCGGCGGTCGATTGGGGCGAATTGGAGCAGTGGATCGAATCGCACCTGAACGAGTCGGCCAAATCGACCCGGGGGAAGTAGGCCGCAATCCATGCCCGAAGCGTTTGACCCGTACTACCGATGGTTGGGGATTCCGCCCGAGGCGCGGCCGGTGGATCACTATCGGCTGTTGGGGGTCAAGCGGTTCGAGGAGAACGCCGACGTGATCGAGACGGCGGCCGACCGCCAGACGGTCCACCTGCGGACGTTTCAGATCGGGCCGTACTCGGACGTGTCGCAGAAGCTGCTCTCGGAAGTGGCCACCGCGCGGTTGTGTCTTCTCGACCCGAAGAAGAAGGCGGCCTACGACGCGCGTCTGCGCGAGCAAGAGGGGCCCGCCGAGGCCGCCGGATCGGGCGGGCGTTTGCCCGGCGTGGATTTCGAATCGCTTCTGGCCGAGGTCGAAGGCGAACGGCCGGCGTCGCGGCGACTCGCGCCGCTGCGTCGGCGGCGACGGTCGCTCCGCCCGTGGCTCACCGGCGCGGCGGTCGCGCTGGTGCTGGTCGCCGTGATCGGGGGCTTGGTCGGAGTCGTGTCGTGGGGCGTCGGCCGCGCCTCGCGGTGGGCCGAGCGTTCGACGACGGCTGTCAAAGAGCCGCCCCCCGCTCCGCTTGTGATTCCGCCCGTCGCTCCCGGCCCCACGCCGCCGCCCGAGCCGCCGACGCTGGTCGGGTCGAGCGAGGAATCGTCCCAGCCGCCGCTGCTTCGGACGTTGACCGGGCACGCGCGGCCGGTCTCGGCCGTGGCCTTTTCGCCCGACGGAACGTTTTTGGCGACCGGCTCGAAGGACAAAACGGTTCGGCTTTGGGAGACGGCGACCGGGCGGATGATCTGGGCCAAGCGGGAGCACCTGGCCGAGGTCAACAGCGTGGCGTTCAGTCCCGACGGCAAAACGCTCGCCTCGGCCGGCGACGACCGGACTATCCGGCTTTGGAACGTCGAGACGGGCGAGGCGATCCGCACGCTCGCCGGCCACGCGGCGGGAATCCGCGCGATCAGCTTCGACCCGGAAGGACGACTCGCCTCGGCCGGGCACGATCGGACGATTCGCGTCTGGGACGTCGCCTCGGGCGAGACGGTTCAACAGTGGGACGCGCCGGGCGAAAGCATCATGACGCTCGCCTTCTCGCCCGACGGAAAATGGCTGGCCACCGCCGGGCTGGATCGGTTGATTCGGCTTTGGGACGCCGCGACGGGGCGGTTGACTCGCACGCTCGAAGGCCATGGCGGAGCCGTCCGCTCGCTGGCGTTTGCGGGCGACGGCGATGGCACCGGCGGCCGGCTCGTTTCGGGCGGCGAGGACGGCAAGTGGATTGTCTGGGACGTCGCGAGCGGCGAGCCGGAGCAAAC
>DOEZ01000504.1 GCA_003532715.1 Planctomycetaceae bacterium | reverse complement strand
AAGCTGCTGCGGTCCTCGGGCGAGCTGACGGTGGCGGACCTGCTGCGGATGGGACTGTCCGGGGACGACCGGGCCGGTGAGCTGCCGGTGCTCGACGTGGTCGCCGACGGCGCGCTGGGCGAGCTGCTGGCCGGCGAGGCGGAGCGGCGGCTCACCCCGGCCGACCCGCCGCCGGGCTTCGCCGGGACGCTGCGGCCGTACCAGCGGCGCGGGCTGGCCTGGCTGGCGTTCCTCCAGTCGCTGGGGCTCGGCGGGATCCTCGCCGACGACATGGGCCTGGGCAAGACCGTGCAGCTGCTCGCGCTGCTCGCCGGTGACCCGACGGAGGCCGGGCCCACGCTGCTGGTCTGCCCGATGTCGCTCGTCGGCAACTGGCAGCGGGAGGCGGCGAAGTTCGCGCCGGGGCTGCGCGTGCACGTGCACCACGGCGCCGAGCGTGCCCGGGGCGAGGGCTTCGCCGCCGCCGTTCAGGAGGCGGACCTGGTGCTCACCACGTACTCGGTGGCCGCCCGGGACGCGTTCGAGCTGGCCGGCATCGACTGGCACCGGGTGGTGGTGGACGAGGCGCAGGCGATCAAGAACGCCGCGACCCGGCAGGCCGAGGCGGTCCGGTCGCTGCCCGCGCGGCACCGCGTCGCGGTCACCGGTACGCCGGTGGAGAACCGCCTCGCCGACCTCTGGTCGATCATGCAGTTCGCGAATCCGGGGCTGCTCGGACCGGCCGCGACCTTCCGCAAGCGCTTCGCCGAACCGATCGAGCGGCACGGCGACGCCGAGGTGGCCGAGCGGCTGCGCCGGATCACCGGCCCGTTCGTGCTGCGCCGCCTCAAGACCGACCCGACGATCATCACCGACCTGCCGGAGAAGCTGGAGATGGAGGTGGTCTGCAACCTCACCGCCGAGCAGGCCGCCCTCTACCGCGCAGTGGTCGACGACATGATGGCGAAGATCGAGTCCAGCGACGGGATCGAGCGGCGCGGGCTGGTGCTGGCCACCATGACCCGGCTCAAGCAGGTCTGCAACCATCCCGCCCAGCTCCTGCACGACGGCTCCACGCTGGACGGCCGGTCCGGGAAGCTGGAACGCCTCGACGAGATCGTCGACGAGGTGCTGGCGGCGGGGGAGAAGGCGCTGCTGTTCACCCAGTACGCCGAGTTCGGCGGCATGCTGCGCGGGCACCTGTCGGCGCGTACCGGCCGGGAGGTGCTGCTGTTGCACGGCGGCGTCGGCAAGGCCGAACGGGACGCCATGGTGACCCGGTTCCAGTCGCCGCAGGGTCCGCCGCTGTTCGTCCTGTCGCTCAAGGCCGGCGGGACCGGGCTGACCCTGACCGCCGCCAACCACGTGGTGCACGTGGACCGGTGGTGGAACCCGGCCGTCGAGGACCAGGCGATCAACCGGGTGCATCGCATCGGCTCGGCCGGCCCGGTGACTGTGACGCGATTCCTGACCGTCGGCACGATCGAGGAACGCATCCAGCGCATCCTCGACGAAAAGCGCGAACTGTTCGACACGATCTTCTCCGACACCCAAACCCGCCGCCGCCAAAGCCTGACCCAGGACGAGATTTTCGGCCTGTTCGATCTTTCCTCGTCCGTTTCAATCGACAAGGCCGCCTGAACAAACCCCCGCCGTGTGCCACGGATGGCTTGCCCATCCTTGCCGGCCTTGCCTTGCAGGTTAGCACCAGCTTCGACGTCGTTCTCCCGGCCCTCACCTTGCACGTCGATTCCCATTCGGCCCACTTCACCGTGTGCCATGGATGGCTTGCCCATCCTTGCCGTCGCGGTCTCTTAACGCAAAGCCGCCACGGTGCAGGGACGCGGGGAGACTCGTTCGAAGGAGCCGCGCACGAAGTAAGCGGATGTGTGATCATGCCGCCGAGAAAATCGCACCCCTGCGAATCGCTTGCTTCGTGCGCGGCTCTTTCCTGGGAGTTATGTATGGGTGTCTCCGTTCCTCGGAACTCGAGAGACTCGTCGCGCCGATCTCGTGGACCTCGTTATGCGTCCGAGCGACGCCGGTTCCTTCCTGCCTATTTGGCCTGATTTTAGTGGCTGTCACCTTTTTGTTCTTGGTTGGGGGACCCGGTTGTCGCAACCCGCCGGACAGGGGCAGCCAGTGGCATCTGGGTGAAAAGTGTTCGCGATTTCTCCGTGGCTTTGTGTCTTTGTGAGAGTCTTTTGTTTTCTCACAAAGGCACGGAGAAGAGTTATCCGGCTGGGAGTTGGTCTTTTTCGTCGGTTCTTCTCCATCCTCTCTTCTAAAGAGGATCTGGAACGGGGACGGCGCCAGCCCACGACCATTGTCTGACGAGGACGCCCGCCGGCTACCATTGTCTCACGAATCGGTCACATCGACAATAAGCCTGAAAGGCTGCCACTCAGTAGCCCAGGGCACCGCCCTGGGAACGGGATGTTCCGATGCAACGATCGCCCTGAAAGGGCCGAACAGATCCAGTTTTGCCCTTTCAGGGCGTCATTTCTTTTGAATCTCGGTTCCCAGGGCGTTGCCCTGGGCTACGAAGTGATGGCCCTTCGGGCCGGGTGATAGCGCACTCGGCAGAGCGGATGGAAGGCTTGTCCATCCTTGCCGGCGTGGTCTTCTTCTAACGCAAAGCCGCCAGGGCGCAAAGACGCGGAGAGCCGCGCGGCTATCGTACGTCATCGAATCAAACCCGTAATCGGCCATGTCACCGCTAATCGTCTTGGTCTGGTTTGTTCTTGTTTCGGACCGAGCGATTCTATCTTGCCTGTTCTCCAGTAATCGGTTCGTGTTCCCGTCCCGGAATTGTCTGTCCCCGGAATTGTCCCCGCTTCTCCCACCAAACCCACGCGAGAGAACCCCAAATAAAGAGAACGCTGGTAGTGAGGGCGAGTGCAGATAACCCGAATACGAGTGGTCGTTCCTGTATTGTCCACCATTTCAAATATTCTCCGTGGTTCATTACACCTGCGGTCCAGCCGGGCGGCAGAGGTTTGTGATACGTGGCGATGGCTTCCGCCGGCGTTACAGCCGCGCTGAAATTGATGGTAGAATAAAAGGCTGGCACAGAAATCAGGAATGCACACACTTGAAGTGCATAGAGCAACGGATGTTTAGGTAGGAACTTAATCATGTATACCTGAACAAGTGAAGTCGATCGGCTTGGCCTCTTGGATTCGCTCGTGTCGCGTTGGTGAAGAATCATTTCGTCCACGTGCCACGCTCCCGGTGTATGCCGGCAGTCGGTGTGGCCCCGAAATTTGGCCAGCCGATTCGGTCTACTTTTTCCACTCCCTCTTCAAGACGCTGCCGTCGAGCAGTTTAGTTGAAGCGGTTGGTTTTGGCAAGGTGGGGGTCAGGGGATTTGGGGATTTTGTCTCACACGAAGACGCGACGGTGCGACGGAGTAAGAGAGCGAAGGAGTGGGGGGACCGCCTGTGGACGTCAACACCAACAGAACAACGCCCAGTGGCATGGATGGCCTCGCCCGACATTGCCGTGTCGCCGCGGTCGCGTCGAGAATCTCAGGATGGTCCTTGATTCCAACGAGGGATTTCCACTCGCCCCGAGCGCGGCTCGACCCCGCGTCCACGATTCCTGTCGTTCAATCCGTGTAGCGACACTCGCGGGCCGCGGCGGCGAAATAGCCGAGGTTTTCGGGTGGCGTGTCGAAGAAATGGTCGCTCAGCGAGCAGATCCAGCCGCCGTTGCGGCCAAATCGCTCGAACAGGTCGTGGACCGTGTTGCGAATGAACTGCTCGCTCCCCTCGCCGACCGTGTTGAACTGATCGACGCCGCCGATCAGGGCGATTCGGCCGGCGATTTTCTCGGCGAATTGCCATGGCTCCTGGTTGCCGCCGACCGACGGAGGGGCGAGCGTCTCGGAGGCGTCGCACCCGTTGGCCACGATCAGGTCTTCGAGCCCGATCGTTCCGCCGCACGTGTGATAGGTAATCAGGAAGCCCAAATCGTGCAGTGCGTCGTGCATCTTCCGGTCGTAGGGCAGGCAGAACTCCTCGTGCAGCTTGGGCGAGATGACCGTCGACGACGACGCCCCGCCGCCCGTCTCGACCAGGTCGAAGCGAGCGCCTTTCATCGACTCGATGAACCGGAGTTTCTTTTCCAGCAGCACATCGAGCAGTTCGTGAACCCACCCGGGCTCGTCGAAACAGAGCATCAGCAGCCGGTTGATGTCCATCAGGCAGCACGCATGTTGCCAGCAGCCGGCCTGATCGCCCCAGACAAACCCGCGCAAAATACCCCGGTCGCCCACCTCGTCGTGCGCCGCCGCGATCGGTGCGAGGTCGAGCTTGGGCACCGGCATGTGGCGGCGGATCAGCTCGATGTCCTCGAGGTTCTTGATCAGATACTCGGTGATCCAAGTCGTCTTGCGATCGCCGGCCGTTTTGTAGGTCAACGTGCCGCCGGGCGTGCGAATCGTGTGATGCGCGATCCGGTTGTCCGGATCGTCGCTGACGATCGTCGCGTCGTCGATCCAGTCGGACGTCGAAAACTTCGCGAAATCGGCGTCGACCAGCCAGAACTGGCCCATCGACTCGAAATACTGTATCTGGGCGTCCATCTCGAATCGCGCGAACGCCTCCAGCGCGCTGATTCCGCCGAGATACGTGTCGAGATGGTAAGGCTGCCATTGATGCACCGAGACGGGCAGACGATCGGGCTTGCCCCGGCGCAATGCCGTAAGCAGGCGTTCCTTGCTGGTCATCATTGGTAATGGGGGTCCTTGTACTGAAACGTCGAAGTGACCGGTAGATACGGAGGGCCGAATCGCCATCACTCCGGAAATCCTGGTGGCGTTTTGGCTTCGGGAAACGCTTGCCGGAATTGGTAGTACCCGCGAACTGGATCGCCGATGCTCGACCGCAGGGCGCGTCATGGTCGGTGGTCTCGCGCCCCGACTATCCTCGGCTGTCGCGGCGGCCCTGGCTGCGTCGTGCGCGGGCGGAGATGTGGTGCTGAATGCGCACCGCTCCGCCTTGCGCGAGGCGGTCCTGCTTGGCAACCGTCTTGGCCCGAAGGGTCTTCTTCTTGACGTCGGCCGGTTTTGTCGCGTCGTCGTCGAGAATACCGGCCGCGGCCGTGGCCTTCTTCTTGCGCGCGACAAACGCCTTACTTGCCTTCACGGCAGCCTTCTTCTTGGTAGTCTGTTTCTTTGTAGACCTATTCTCGGCAGACTTCTTCTCGATGCGAGCTTTCTCGGCGGACTTCTTCCGGACGACTTGTTTCTTCGCGGGCTGCCGGCCGGCCGGCTTCGCGCTGGTTAGCGATTCTCCAGCCGGCGATTCTCCAGCCGGCGATTCGCCGGCCGGTGCTTGCCGCGCGGCCTGTTCGAGCGCGATCGCTTCCTGCTGCGACTGAAGGGCTTCGCGAGTGGCGGCGCGCTTTTCGCGATGCTCGGCGGTTCGTGCCTTGCGAGAAGGCGATTGACGCTTGGCTTTGCCGCCGACCGCGCCGGCGGCCTCGACCTTGCGCAGTTGCTTCTCGAACCGTTCGAGCACTTCGGCGAACAGTTGGGCCTTCTCCTCGCTTCGGGCGTTGGCCGCGATGTCTCGTGTCTGTTGCGTTGTCTGCTTCGTCCGCCGTTGCCCCCGCGACTGGTCGAGCCACTTGTCTCGCAGCTTTCGAGCGAGTTCCGCCGTCTGATTCAGCCGCGCCGCCGACAAGGTGGCGAGACGCTTCGGTGCGCTCTCCATGACTAGTTCGAGTTCCGCCTCGTCGCATAGCGAACGTGCTTTTGCAATACTGATGGCCATGGGTACTCCGTTACTTCTCTTGGGGTTCGGACGAAACGCGAGAACACGGCGAATTCTACCGTTCCGGCACAAGCAAGGCAACACGACTCGGTTGGATAACACGTTCGCGCTGGACGGGCGAGAACGCGGGCGAGAACGC
>DOEZ01000360.1 GCA_003532715.1 Planctomycetaceae bacterium | reverse complement strand
ACCATCCGCACGGCGGCGGCGAGGGACGAACGAAAGGCGGGCGTCACCCGGTCAGCCCGACCGGCAAGCCGACGAAGGGCGGCGCGACGCGCAACCGCAAGAAGGCGTCGAATCGCGCGATTGTTCGCCGGCGGCGTTCGAAGCGTTACGGCCAGTTGACCTTGAAGAAGTAAACAACCAATTTGCGTGTAACCGGGAAGTTGTCTCCATGGGAAGATCGCTGAAAAAGGGTCCGTTTGTCGATCCCAAGCTGTTCCTGAAGGTGGAAAAGCAGGACTCGCAGGGGACCAAGCAGCCCATCAAGACGTGGGCGCGGGCATGCACGATAGTACCGGAATTCGTCGGTCATACGTTCATGGTTCACAATGGCAAGATTCATGCCAAGGTGTTCGTGACGGAGGAGATGGTCGGCCATAAGTTGGGAGAGTTCGCGCCGACGCGGACGTTCCGCGGGCACGGCGGAAAGGGCAAGCGTTAGGACCGGAACGACGGCTCGCGAGGCGAGCATCGAGACACTGCCGGGCGACCGGCGCGGCGCGAGAAGTGATATTCGAGGAACTTGTTATGGCGTACGAAGCAGTTCACCGTTTTGCCCGAATCAGCCCCCAGAAGGCGCGGCTGATGGCGGATTTGATCCGGGGGAAGCACGCGGACGAGGCCTTGGAGATACTGAAGTACCAGCCGCAGCGCGGGGCGCGGATGCTGGAGAAGGTGCTCAAGAGCGCTTTGGCGAACGCCGAGGATCGCCGCGCGCCGAATTTGAAGAACCTGATGGTGACGGACGTTCGAGTGGACGGGGGACCGATGTTCCGTCGCATGCGACCGAAGGCGCGAGGCATGTCGGCCATTTTGAAGAAGCGGACATCGCACATTCGCGTGGCGTTGGACTAGACGGCGGAAACACGAGACGGGCGTGGCGGGCGCGACCGCGGAAACATCGCAAAGACCGAGAGAAACGAAGCATGGGCCAAAAAGTCAATCCAATCGGGTTTCGGACCGGCGTGATGATCGGCTGGAAGAGTCGGTGGTTCGCCCCGAAGCAGGAATTTGCCGACCTTTTGGTGGAAGACCACAAGATACGCAAGTTCATCAAGAAACGGACGGATCGATTCGGAAAGGCAATGTATCCGACGATCGCGAAGGTTGAGATCGAGCGAACTCGCGACGAGGTGAAGGTGGTCCTTTTTTCAGCGCGTCCGGGCGTGCTGATTGGAAGGAAGGGGGAGCGGGTCGAGGAATTGCAGAACGAGTTGCAGGCATTGACCGGCCGTCGGATCAACATCAAGATCGAGGAGATCAGCCGTCCGGAGTTGGTCGCTCAACTGGTGGCCGAGGACATCGGCGAGCAGTTGATGAAACGAGCCAGCTTCCGCCGAACGATGAAGCGGGCGATGGAACAAACGATGGAAGGGGGCGCCAAGGGGATCAAGATCCAACTGGCTGGGCGGTTGGGCGGCGCGGAAATGTCGCGTTGCGAGAAGCAGATCGCGGGATCGATCCCGTTGTCGACGCTTCGCGCGAAGATTGATTATGGATTCACCGAAGCCAAGATAGCCCAGGGACACATCGGGATTCAGGTGTGGATCAACCAGGGCATGTATAGCGAGGACGAGATCGATGGCGTTGATGCCCAAGCGGGTAAAGCACCGAAAAAGCCAAAGAGGTCGTATAAAAGGTAACGCGACCCGCGGCAATCATGTCGCGTTTGGCGATTACGGTTTGCAGACGACCCAAGGCGGCTGGATAAGCGCGGCGACGATCGAAGCCGGGCGTATCGCGGCGCAGCAATATCTGCGCAACGAGGGCCGGCTGTACATCCGCGTTTTTCCGCATAAGTCGGTGAGTTCGATCCCGTTGGAAACCCGCATGGGTAAGGGAAAGGGCGAACCGGAGTACTGGGCCGCGGTGGTGAAGCCGGGCACGGTGCTCTACGAGATCGGCGGGGTGACGGAGGAGGCGGCGAAACTGTGTTTTGCGCGGCTGGCGCACAAGATGCCGGTCCGGGTGAGGTTGGTTAAACGCCGCACGATTTAGAGCGACGGGTCGAACGGACGCGGCGGCGCGAGCGAGAACGAAACAAGGCGATTTCGAGTACGAGGGAAGCGATGACCAAGGCAGCCGAGCTTCGGGAGATGAGCGACGAGCAATTGTCTCTGACGCTCAAGGAGACGCGGGAACAGTTGTTCCGGCGGCGGCTCCAGGCACAGACCGAGCGACTCGATTCACCGAGCGAGTTGCACAAGGCGCGTCGGCTGATCGCGCGTATTCAGACGATTCAAAACGAACGTGCCCGATGACGACGGGTAGATGACCACGTGTAGTCGGTAAGAGCGAACCCGGTCGGAAAGCGACTGAACCGGAACCGGCGGCGAAGGAAACCAAGCGATGTCGAAGAACGTTTTGCAAGGCATAGTGACGAGCGACAAGTCGGCGAAGACTCGCCGGGTGGAGATTCCCCGGCTGGTCCGCGACGCGAAGTACGGGAAGTACCTTCGTCGCCGGACGGTGTGCCATGTCCACGACGAGAACAACGAGTCGAGTCTGGGCGACACGGTGGAGATCGTCGAATCTCGGCCGCGATCCAGACTGAAACGATGGGATTTGGTCCGCGTCGTGACGAAGGGAGAGGTGATCGACCTTGCGGCGCTCCGTGCGGCGCAGAAGGAGCGGGAGGAATCGGATATTTCGGGAGCGACGGACGAGTCCTGAGAGAACTTGCGCGATGCCGCGCGGATGATTTAGTTGGAAGTGAACCATGATTCAAATGCAAACGCGACTTACCGTGGCGGATAACACGGGCGCCCGGGAGTTGATGTGCATCAAGGTGCTGGGCGGCTCGCGTCGCCGATTCGCCAACGTGGGCGATATCATCGTGTGCAGTGTGAAGAACGTCATACCCGGTAGCGACGTGAAGAAGGGGGCGGTGGTTC
>DOEZ01000131.1 GCA_003532715.1 Planctomycetaceae bacterium | reverse complement strand
GTCCCCATTCCGACGTGCATTTTGGCCGGCGGGTTGTGCGCCGTTTCCGGCATGTTGCCCGATGTCGATAGCGACTCGGGCCGGCCCCTGCGCGAGAGCCTTGCGTTCGCCGCCGCAGTGGTGCCGATGATGCTGGTCGATCGCCTGATCAAGTTCAACGTGCCCACCGAGACAATCGTTCTGGCCGGCGCTTTCGCCTACCTGGTTATCCGTTTCGGCACGGCGGCCTTGCTCAAGAGACTGACCGTCCACCGCGGCATGTTCCACAGCGTGCCGGCCGCGATCATCTTCGGCGAACTTGCCTTCTTGCTCGCCTCGGGCGACAACGTCTATTTGCGGTATTACAAGGCTGGTGGCGTGACGCTCGGCTACCTGTCGCACCTGTTACTCGACGAGTTCTACAGCATCGGCATGCAACGCGGGCAAGTGCGGCTCAAGAAATCATTCGGCACGGCACTGAAGATCTTCGGACACGGGTTCGTGCCGAACGTCGCAACCTACGCCTTGCTGGCCCTATTCACGACAATCGCCGTCAACGAGCCGGGCTGGATGAATGCAGCCTACCAGCGACATAATGATCAAGTCGAACGTTTCGCCGCGCGATTCAACGAAAGTCAAACCGACCCGGCTGCTTCGCCCGATGCCGGCAACGAAACGTCCAACGACTCGAGCCTCGAATCGGCGAAGAAGAGCCTCGCCAATCCGGGCTCGTGGTTCAAGTAGCCACTCGCCGCGCGCTTGACGCCTTCGAAAGACCGACGTCGCCGAAAAAAGGGGAAACGGGGAGAAAGGGAAAAGGACTGCTCGGCCGTCGTCGATCGCTCCACCGAGTGTCTTCGTTTTCTCAATCACGGGTGGCCCGGTTCTTGAATCGGGGGAACGAGGTCCGAAGCGGTTTCACGCCGCTGAGCCAAAAGGTCGCTCGGATTGAGCCAATCGCTCATTGCGACGGACGTCGCTCTCGTTCTATCTTAGGGTTTTCGCGGGACGGTTCCCTTCGCGGGACGGTTCCAGTCAATTCTCCCTCACCGTCCGAGACTCCACGAATGCCCGAAGCAGACGAAACAAAAAAAGAAAAGCAATACTTCGCCGACGTGCCGATGGTTTCGCCGGGATTCTTTCTCAAGGGGGCGGGCAACCTCGATTGGGGAATGAAAAACCGCCTAGCGCGAATTTTCAACCCTGAATCGGGCCGCACCGTGATGCTGGCAATCGACCATGGTTACTTTCAGGGACCGACGACCGGGCTGGAGCGGATCGACTTGAATATTGTCCCGCTGATGCCGATGGCCGACGCGTTGATGCTCACCCGCGGCATCTTGCGGACCACGGTCCCCCCGTCGATCACCCGGCCTATCGTCATGCGATCGAGCGGCGGGCCGAGCATCCTCAAGGAGCTTTCCAACGAGGAATTGGCGGTCGATATCGAGGACGCCGTGCGGATGAACGTGGCCGCCGTCACGCTCCAGGTATTCATCGGCGGCGAATACGAAACACGTAGCGTGCGCAACATGACCCGACTGGTTGACATGGGGCTTCGGTACGGGATTCCGACGCTGGCCGTTACGGCGGTCGGTAAGGACATGGTCCGTGATGCCAAGTATTTCCGCCTTGCTTGTCGTATCTGTGCCGAGTTGGGGGCGCAGTTCGTCAAGACGTACTACGTGCCCGATGGATTCGACACGATTGTTGCGTCTTGTCCCGTGCCCGTCGTCATGGCCGGCGGCAAGAAGCTGCCCGAAATCGACGCCCTGACGATGGCCTATCGCGCGGTGCAAGAAGGAGCCGCCGGGGTCGACATGGGCCGCAACATCTTCCAGAGCGACGCGCCGGCGGCCATGATGCAGGCGGTCCGCAAGGTCGTTCACGAAAACATCGAGCCGCAGGACGCGCTGGACTTCTATGAATCGCTCAAGCATCAAGACGCTCCGGTGGAATGCGGTTGCGGGTGAAACAGAACGCGAGAAGGAGCATCCCGTGACCCAAGGCATCTTGTTCGACCAACTTCGCGATCAAAGCCCGATGCTCAGCGTCGGTCTGCTCACGGCCGACTGGATGCGGCTCGATTCGCAGCTCGCATTGGTGGCCGAAGCCGGCGTATCGGTTCTTCACTTCGACGTCATGGACGGTCGATTCTGCCCCATGATGACGCTGGGTCCGCCGATCGTCCGAGCCGTCAAGACGCCAATGATCAAAGACGTTCACCTGATGATCGAGGATCCGATCGCTCAAATCGCCGACTTCGTCGCCGCCGGCGCCGACATCCTCTCGGTTAATGTCGAGGCATGTCGGCACCTTCATCGGGCACTTCACGTGCTCGGCGAAATGACCAATGTGAACGACCCGTCGCGGGGAATCGTCCGCGGCGTCTCGCTCAATCTCTCGACGCCCGTCGACGTGCTGGAACCCGTTCTGGACCAAATCGACCTTGTGCTGTTTCTGGCCGTCGATCCAGGCTGGAAAGGCCCCGTCCGAAGCGACGTGGTGGAACGGAAGATGGAACGACTCGATCAGATGCTGGCCGCATCGAAGCACGACGTCCTGAAATGTTTCGACGGCGGCGTGACGAAACAGAATCTGGCCCAAATTGCCGCGTCCGGCGTCGACCTCATTGTCACGGGCAGTGCCGTGTTCGACGGCAAGGATCCGCTTGGAAACGCCCGCGCCATGGTCGATATCGTCAAGAATGTCGCCGTCCAATCGTAACACGAACCTCGGAGTGCCGGTGGGCGGCACCCACCCACAAGGGACTTATGAACAACGACCATGACTACCGCGCACGACTGATGCTCATGCTTCGCGGCCTACTGGCCGAGCCAACCGGCGACGAGGACCGGCCTTGTCGACCCGGCATCGTCACGGCGATCGATTTCCAGCCGGGCGGCGACGAGCAGAACATGCTGTCGGTTTCCTTGCTCGGCGAGGATAAGACGGACGAGGACTTGAAGGCCGCCTTGCGCGAGTCGATCGACGGCCACGTCGACCGGCACGGTCGCCTGCCCGAGGTGGTCCGTGTCGAGTCGCTCGGTTGTTTCCGCGTCACGCGTCACGAGCCCGAAGACTCGCGGCCGCTAACGGGCCGTGTCGCGCTGGTGACGGGCGCGGCCGGCGCGATCGGCTACGGTGTCTGCGCGGCGTTGTTGGAGGCGGGCTGCCACGTGGCGGCCACCGACCTGGCCGGCGAAAAGCTCGAACGCTTCGCGGCCGATCTGGCCGGCGATGCACCGGAGCGCGTACGCGGCGTGGCGCTCGACGTAACCCGTGCCGAATCGGTCGCCCAGGCATTCGCGACGACCGTCGAAGCGTGGGGCGGCATCGATATTGTCGTCCACAACGCTGGGATCGCCCTAGTGGCCGCCTTGAAGGATCTCGACCTGGACGAATTTCGCCGGTTGGAGCAAGTCAACGTCGAAGGAACGCTGCTCGTTCTCCAGGAGACACAGCGGATCTTCGCCCGGCAAGGCATCGGCGGCGACGTTGTCATCATGTCGACCAAGAACGTTCCGTGCCCCGGCGCGGGTTTCGGCGCCTACAGCGCGACGAAGGCGGCCTGTCATCAATTGGGCCGCATCGCGAGTCTTGAAATGGCGGCCGACAATGTTCGCGTGAACATGGTGGCCCCCGATGCGGTATTCGCCGAGGGCGCTTATAGATCCGGCCTTTGGGAAGAAGTCGGGCCAGGCCGGATGAAAGCCCGCGGACTCGACGAGGCGGGCCTGCACGAATACTATCGCAATCGCAATCTGCTGAAGGCACGAGTCACCGGCCGCCATGTGGCCCGCGCCGTGCTTTTTTTCGCCACGCGCCAGACACCCACGACGGGCGCAACGATCCCCGTTGACGGTGGCCTGCCAGACGCAACGCCGCGGTGAGTTGTCTTCGATCGGCTACGCCACGGCACGATTTGCCGTGGCGCGGCGCCGGGCGTTTCATCGCCTTTCGAGGGTGGCCCCGGTTCTTGAACCGGGGGGACGAAGTCCCAAGAGGTTTTGACTGTTGGTTCTACCGTTCAAACCGCACGTCGTCGCCGGGCGAC
>DOEZ01000515.1 GCA_003532715.1 Planctomycetaceae bacterium | reverse complement strand
GCAAGCCGTCCAACCGATCGGCTCGCGCCGCGTCGAAGTGTTGCTCCAAGGCGTCCAGCCCCGGGCCGACCAGGTTCGCGGCCAAATCAATTGTGGTCTTCACGATCGCCGAGCGCGGCAACTCGTCGGCCAACTGGCGAATCGACAAGTGGCGAGCGGCCATCGCGTCGAGCAACTGCGCCATGCCGACGAAGCTGTCGCGAACCAGGCCGACTCGCGGGTCGATCGGTCCGCCGTTCCCCTCGCCGCCAAAAACGGCGTCCTTGGCCAGCATCATGTCGACGACGTTGGCCTCGCCCACGGCCGAGCGGAAATGCGGCTGCCCGTGCCGTCCGGCAATCGCCTCGGTCATGCGGCTGGTCGAGCAGTTGGTGACGACCGTTCCGCGCCGGCTGCCGAGAATGTGGTTGGCGATGATCGCGACGGTGTACTCCTCGCCTAAATAACGCCCCGCCGCGTCGATCACGGCCAGTCGGTCGGCGTCGGGATCCTGGCAGAAACCGATCGCCGCGCCGCAACGAGGCACGGCCGAAAGCACCTCGGCGAGGTTGTCGGCCGTGGGTTCGGCCTTGTGTTCGAACAGTCCGTCGGGCGTTTCGCCGAGCATCGTGACCTTGCAGGCGAGCGATTCGAGCAACATCCTTCCGAGCGGTCCGCCCGCGCCGTGGTTCGAATCGAGCAAGACGGCGAAAGCGTTCTGGCGAATCCGCTCGACGTCGACCGTGGCCAGCACGGCGTCGAGATGGGCCGAATAAACGTCGGCGCAAACCGCCGTCGAACCGATCCGATCGTGGCGCGCCCACGACGCCTTGCCCGAGCGATATTGCTGGAGCACCTTTCGTCCCGGCTCGGCCGGAATGACGCGGCCGTCGTTCGAGAAGAGCTTGATTCCGTTGTAGGGCGGCGGATTATGGCTGGCGGTGATCTGGACGGCGCCGGTCGCCTGATGCTTTCGAACGAGCAGACCGACGGTCGGCGTGGGGCAGATGCCCAGGTCGATCGTCGCATGTCCGGCGGCGCGCAGGCCGGCGTGTACCGCTTGGGCCAACATCGGACCAGACGAGCGGCTGTCGCGGCCGACCAGCATGGTCCCGGTCGGACAGGTCGCCGCAAACGCGGCCACGTACCGTACGGCCACGTCGGGAGTGAGGGTTTCGCCGACAATGCCCCGAAGTCCCGAAACGCTGATAATCGGTTCGACCATGGCGGTCCTTTCCTTCGCAAAACCGCAGTATACGACCGTTGGATTGGCCGGAGAAGGCGAGCGAGAGGGATTGCCGTGAATTCTTCACGACACGCACACCAACCCGAAACGCAACACCTTCTTACACTTCTCGACGGAAGTCACATGGCAGAAATGAGTTAGCAATGGTGATACCGTCACGCCAAACTCGATTCCCATAAGCCACTTACGTCGAGCAGTGAAAAAAACTGGCAAGCGAGGACCAGGAAACGGCCTTTCCTCGCCCGCAGTTCGGGCTGGCTGGTCGCACATCGAGCGGAAACGGTCGGCTCTCGCAGAATCCGGCTCGTCGCAACGTAGTGTGACCGGTTCATTCGAGCTGGTTCTGCTTGAGATGGGTCCCAAAACGACAAAAAATCGTCGCCAGCAGAAAATTTTTTTGTTAGAGAATGGTTAGCATCCCAAATTGATACGTTTCTTTACTACTTATGTTTGATTCCGCAGAATCCCTTGTTTTCTTGTGTCAAATCGACTTGTTCTCTCCACGAACGCCGCGAATACCATAGTAAGTCAATGGCATTTCTGCTGAAAATATCCAAAAACCAATTGGGGGCCCCCGATTTAAGGGTTGAGTTTTCAGGGTCTTCTGACGATAATTCAAAGCGTGTGAGGGTTAGCCCTCACGCTTCTGCCCTTCGTAGGTCCCTGCCCCGCCTACGGAGGGCTCTTTTTTTGCGCCTTGCGCTCGCGTCCATTCCGTCGCGGCAAGCTCTGATTTGTCGCTCGACGAAGAGCCCTGAATTCGTGTGCCACTACCGGCCGCCGTGAGGCCGACCAGGGAACGCAAGCCGGATGTTACGAGGTGATTTCGAACGGGTCAAAGTGATCAGCCGGGCTAAGCACAAAACCACCCCAGGCGCATCGAGTTGAGCAACGGAACATTGACCGACTTGCGCCGTTGCTCTCAGTTCCGAGTTGCGTATCCGCCAGAGAATCGCCATCTCACATCTCGGCCCGCACTTCGGGGCCGGACTACGCTACAAGTCACGGTATTCAAGGCGGGCGCGCACGGAGATCAGGAAAGAACCTTGTTCACTCCTTACCAACAGGAAAGACCTCTCTCCAGTCCTTCTTCATGCTGACGACTGTCCAGCCGCGGGTCTTCGCCTCGGACATGAGCGCGTCGCTGAAGGCGCCGATCTTCGATTCCGGCCCGTAAGCCCACTCCCGCCGAGCGTCGTCGTGATGCACCAACATCATCAGGCGCGCGCCGCCGCCCGCCTGAGTCCACTCCAGCATCTGCCGATCGCCATCGGAGTTGCCGAACGCGGCGATAGGACGGCGTCCAATGTGAGAGT
This sequence comes from Planctomycetaceae bacterium, assembly GCA_003532715.1. Lineage (GTDB taxonomy): Bacteria > Planctomycetota > Planctomycetia > Pirellulales > Thermoguttaceae > UBA11386. Next base: position 1,890 of record DOEZ01000515.1, on the reverse strand, counting down.
TAATGCCAATTGGCTTGCCAGCCTTGTCGTCGATGAAGTCCAAATCCGCCAATCGCACCAGCATGGGCTTGCCGTCGCGCGTCTCGTACTTCGTTTTGATGCTGCTGCCGATCACTTGATCGGGCGGGATTCCGTACACTTTCTCGGTCCATGGGCGCATGAACTCGATGCCGCCGCCGGAGACGATAAAGGTCTTGAACCCGTTGGCCCGCAAGTAGTCCAGCAGCTCGAGCATGGGCTGATAGACCATTTCGGTGTAGGGCCGTTTCGTGACGGGATGTCTTGCCGTCGCGATCCAGTCCTTCACGATCTGCTCGAACTCGGTTGTGGTCATGCCGGCGTGCGTGACCATGACAATCTCGGCGATGCTCTTCTCTCCGCCGGCCAGTGCCCTCTGTAGATCGCCTTTGAAAAGTGAGGCAAACGGCTCTTTGTTTTCCCATTCCGGATGCCGAGGCGCGAGGGCCTTCACGCGGTCGACTGCAAAGAGCAACTGGGAATACACGGGCTGTTCGGCCCACAGCGTGCCGTCGTTGTCGAAGGTCGCGATGCGCTCCGGCGCGGGAATGAAATCCGGTGAACCTTCCTTCGTGACCTTTTCGACAAAGGCGATGATGGCTTTCTTCGGCGCGGTGTCGTTCCACGAGGGAAGGGGGTCGGTGGCGGTGGCCAAGGTGGCCACCGCAAGCGTGCCGAACAGTGCGAGCGTGATTGTTTTCATGGTGTGACGATGAAGGCGGGACGTCCCAACTGGAACGCCCCGCCGAGTGATCCGATCAGTTACCCCCTACCGTCATGTGCTTGATCCGCTCCTCGAGCGATTTCAGGCTCCAGTCGCCCGGGGTCTGGCTGGGCGGGTACTCCTTGAGCGTCATGAGGAACTTGCTGGCGACAATCTGCATGGGTCCGAGCAGATAGGCGCGGTCGATGTACCAGTCCTCGTAGGTGTTGGAGCCGATCTTGGCTTTCTCGAACGGATCGCGGCGCAGGTTATAGAGGTCCGGTGCGCGCAGGGCGACGAACGGCTCCTTCCATATCTGGAGGCGGTGTGCGCGGTTCTCGAGATACATGGCCTTCCAGTCGCCGACGCGGATGGCGGCGACTTCACCGCCGTCGTCCACGTAGATGAACTCCTTTCGGGGCGACTCCTTCGATCTGCCACTGAGGTAGTCAAGCATGTTGTAGCCGTCGATGTAGTTCCTGTAACCGCGGCCGTTGAGTTCCACGCCGGCCCTGAGTTGTTTGGCGATCTTGTCGTTGCCGGCGGCGGCAGCGAAGGTGGGCAGCCAGTCCTCGTGGGCGACGATGCCGTTGAGCGTCTCACCGGCGGGCCATTTGCCCGGCCAGCGGACGAAGCAGGGAACCCGGTAGGCGCCTTCCCAGGAAGAGTTCTTCTCGCCGTGGAAGGGCGTGGTGCCGGCGTCGGGCCACGTGTTGTAGTGTGGGCCGTTGTCGGTCGAATACATGACGATGGTGTCGTCGGCGAGGCCGAGGTCGTCGAGCAGCTTGAGCAGCTCGCCCACGTGGCGGTCGTGTTCCACCATCCCGTCGTGGTACTCGTCGCCGCTCTTGCCGCTGATGCCTTTGTGCGACTCCTTCACATGGGTGCGGAAGTGCATGCGAGTGGCGTTCCACCAACAGAAGAACGGCTGCCCGGCCTTGTGCTGCCGCTGGATGAAATCCTTGGCGGCAGCGAGGGTTTCCTCGTCCACCGTCTCCATGCGCTTCCTGGTCAGCGGGCCGGTGTCCTCGATGGTCTGGCCGCCTCGGCCGTCGGCCTTGCACCTTAGGACGCCGCGCGGACCGAACTGCTCGCGGAACGTCTTGCCGTTGGCGAGCTTCAGGTCGCCGGGATAGTCGCGGTTCTCGGGTTCCTCCTCGGCGTTGAGG
>DOEZ01000438.1 GCA_003532715.1 Planctomycetaceae bacterium | reverse complement strand
GGGTCGCCCATGGCGTGGCTTCTGGTCATTTTCTTCTTTCCCGTGCCGGGACTGGTTCTGTATCTACTGATCGGCGAGAATCGGTTGCCGCGTCGGCGCGCGGGGCGTCACGCGCGTTTGCTCGAAGACTTGGGCGAAATCGGCCGGCGGCTCGAGGGGCATCCGGCGGTGGTTCATCCCGACTTGCCGCCCGATCAAGAGCCCTTCGTGCTTCTGGCCGAGCGGCTCGGGTCGCTTCCGATCGTCGGCGGCAACGAGGGGCGTCTGATGACCGACACGGACGAGGTCATCGACCGGCTCGTCGAGGACATCGACGCAGCCGAGCGGCACGTCCATTTGCTTTACTACATCTACGCGAACGACAAGACGGGAATGAAGGTTGCCGAGGCGCTGACGCGGGCCGCCGCGCGCGGCGTCAAGTGCCGAGTTTTGGTTGACGCGGTCGGCTCGCGGCCCATGCTCAAGAGCCTCGCATCGAGGCTGACGAGCCAGGGCGTCGAACTCTATCCGGCGTTGCCCGTGAGTCTGTTTCGGCGAGGGTTCGCCCGTCTCGACTTGCGCAACCACCGCAAGTTGGCGGTGATCGACGGCCGGATCGCCTACGCGGGTTCGCAGAACATCGTCAACGCGGATTACGGCCACAAGGACCTCGCCTGGCACGACATGTCGGTCCGACTTATCGGTCCGGTCGTGCTCGAATTGCAGACCGTCTTCGTGGGCGACTGGTATTTCGAGACGAACGAAGTTCTGGCGGGCGAGGACATCTTTCCCGAACCGCCCATGCTCGGCCCGATCGCGGCGCAGACTCTGCCGAGCGGTCCCGACTATCCGACCGAGAACTACCAGCGCATGGTCGTTTCGGCAATGCACGCGGCGCGGCGCCAGGTCGTAATCACTTCACCCTATTTCGTTCCGGACGAGGCTTTTCTGCAGGCAATCGAGGTGGCCGTGCTGCGGGGCGTGACTGTCGAGATCATTCTGCCGCGACGCTGCGACCAGGTGCTCGTGGGGGCCGCGTCGCGCGCGTACTACGAAGACCTGCTTCGTCTCGGCGTGAAACTCCATCTGTTCGACGACGGATTGCTTCACGCCAAGACCATGAGCGTCGATGATTCAGTCGCGCTGGTCGGTTCGAGCAATTTCGACATCCGTTCGTTTGAGCTCAACTTCGAGATAAGCCTTCTTTTCTATGGAGCCGACATGACGGGTTATCTCCGTCATCTGCAAAGGGGCTACATGGCCCAGTCGCGCCAGCTCACTCCCGAGGAATGGAGCCGGCGTCCTCGCCTGAACCGCGTGGGCGAAAACATCGCCCGGCTGTTGAGTCCGCTGCTGTAAGTCGGGTCGTACCGATTATGCGGCTGGCGGTCGGCCGGGGGCGAGACTCTCGCACTCCCCACGTCGGAGTACTGACCGCTCATTTGACTGGGTCCATGCCGCGCCCTAGATTTGCTCGGCACGGGGGCGTGGTGACATTTTCGTTTTTTTGACGAGGAGAGTTTAGCATGAGTAGCGAATCACGAAGCGGTTCGACGAACACCCCATCGACTGGACAGAACAGTAGTCTGCGCGAGACTTGGGGTTGGTTCATGGTCTTGGGGATCGGTCTGGTCGTTCTAGGGACGTTGGCGATCATACTGCCCGGCCTGGCCACGTTTGGCGCGACGATCATTCTCGGTTGGCTGCTGGTGGTCGGCGGCGTGCTGCAGGGCGTCCATACGTTCTACGTGCGGAATTGGGGCGGCTTCATGCTGCAAGGCGTGACGGCGTTCATTTATTTGATGATCGGCTTTCTCGTCTTGGCCAATCCGGTCGAGGCCGTGTTCATGTTGACGCTGATTCTGGCCGTGTTCTTCCTGTTCGAAGGCGCGATGAAGGTCTTTTTGGCATTCCAGGTGCGTCCCGCCCAGAATTGGGCATGGTTGTTGTTCAGCGGCATTCTGGCCTTCGTCCTCTCGGGAATTATCCTGGCCGGTTGGCCGGGCGATTCGGTATGGGTGATCGGCCTGCTGGTGGGCATCAACATCCTGTTCAGCGGTTGGGCGACCATTATGCTGGCCATGGGAGCCAAGGGTAGTTCGGGCTCGTGGTGCTGCGGCGGCGGCAACCGCAACATGACCCCGTCGGTCTGACAACGTCCATCGGCGTCTGAGTATTGAGCAATCGCACACGGGCAGGGAGCGTGTTGGAGACGCTCCTTGCCCTTTGTGATTTTCTTGCATAGCGCGGATTCTGGGCTAGATTTCCCATGGATTGCGGCGCGGTGGCCGCGCGGCGCCGCAAACCACCGTGGCACAGAAATGAGCAAGCCGGGTCGAGACGCCCGGCCCATGAGTTGGATGCGGCAGCCCTGGAATTACGGAGTGTGAAAAAATGGATCGTTTTTTCTGGTTAATCTGGACAGCCGTTTTGATTGTTCTTTCCGGTATTCAGTTCTCGTCGGCCGCCGAGCCGGCGCGGAATCCTCGGGCCGCGACTTCGAGAACGCCCGTGGCAAACGCCAGTTTGACGCGCGAGCAGATCCGACAGATGCCGTTGCTCGAACGCCCGAACCGACCAGGTCACTTCTACGGGAACACGGTTCGACGTCTCAACAAAGGCCGCCGTCCGTAAGGGCCTTCCTGCCTGGCGCGAGAAATTCGGCAGTCGCCGGCCGCGCCGGAACATGCGGCTCGTCGCGCGAGCATCCCCCATAACGGAGGAGGCCGCGTGATCCACTGGGTGGTCGCGGACGCGGTTCTTGCGGACAAACGAGGGGTGCAATTCGGGCGAGTTCGGCTATAATAGTCTGGTGATCCTGCCCGTTGACCCTCCCATCGCGAACATCCGATGACGGCCGATTTGGCCGGCCGGTATGTCGGACCCTTCGCCTTGCCCCGCCGGGTCATGTGCGTCGAAACCACCCCCCAGATGCCCTCTCGGAGACGTGAATCATGAGCCCTGCCCTTCGAAGCCACGCGTGCCTTGCTTCGTTCTGCCTCATCGTGGCCGTCGCTGCCTCGTTCGGTCTCGTGGAATCGGCCGCCGTTGCCGCGGAGCCAACGACGGCAACCGAGTCGAGCAAGTCCGATTCGCAGGACCTTCGACCGCAATTCGACGAATTCGNNATTCGCGACTGAGTGTCGATTTCCTGAATTGGGCATCGAATCAGATTACCGGCGAGGATGGTGACGGGAGTCTGTTCTCCGATCTTTGGAAGGGATTCGAGGCGTACGGAGCGTGTTCCGAGGAAGACATGCCGTACCAGTCCGAATATGATCCGGCGCGAAAGCCGTCCGACGAGGTTCTCCAGCGAGCCAAGAAGCTGCAAGAAGCCGGTCTGAAACTGCACTGGATCAAGCTCTGGGATCCCAGTCGCGGTCTCGAGGACAAGCATTTCGACGAAATCAAACGGGTGCTCGCCGAGGGCAATCCGGTTTGCGGCGGCTTCCTCTGGCCGAGAAGCGGGCGCGAGAAATGGGACGACGGAGTCCTGCCTATGTACCGGCGACGGCATGTTCGCGACGGCCATAGCGTGGTGCTGATCGGATATCGCGACGATCCGGCGCAGCCCGGCGGAGGCGTCTTTCTGATTCGCAACTCGGCCTCGCCACACCGACATGCCGCGATGTGCTACGAATACGTCAAGGCATACATGAACGACGCCGTTTGGATTGATCCGGGCAGAGGCGACAAGTAGGTTGCGAAGCGAGGCGAGGAGGCGTGTGGAACGTCCTTCGCAAGTGGTTTTTTTGAAACGACTTACGAAGGAGAATTTTCGCCCGGTGCCGTTGTCGGACCGGCACCGAAATGGTAGAATGTCGGTTTGATCTTCAAGCGTGACAGACACCTGGTAAGTTGTTTAATTGCAACGACTTACGGCGATGGCGAAAAGACCCGTTCTCGGAAAGGATTCGCACCTTGTCCACCGATTCAACCTTGCCTCCGGACCTCCCCCCCGAGGGGTCCGATGATATTCAGTCGGTCGGCGGCGACATTCACGGGGGCCGGCTTCTCGAGCTCCCAATCGAAAGCGAGCTGAAGGACAGTTACCTGACGTACGCGATGAGCGTGATCGTCAG
>DOEZ01000142.1 GCA_003532715.1 Planctomycetaceae bacterium | reverse complement strand
TGACCGTTTCGCGGAAGGGGAGCCCCTCGATGTGCTGGATGATCAGGGCCCGAAAGATGTTTTCCGAGGTGTAGTCGCCTTCGCGGCCCCGGGAGTCGCCTTCGGAGAGCTTCAGGATATCCCGATGGATTGCCGAAAGAATTTTGGGATTGCCGTCGAGGACTTGACTGATGACGCGGTATCGTTCACGATAGTCACGTACGACCTTGGGCAATCCGTCGTCATTGGACTCAAAACTCAGCACGGCTTCGCTCTTTCGACGCATCTCTGGTCCTCCGGGTGGTTGAATACCATGAGGATAAGGATGCGTCATTTTTTATCAAGCCCAACCGCGTCGAACCGACGCGAAATCGCTTCCGCAACAGAAACTCATTACAGTCCGCGAACGCCTGATCGAGGCTGCCTTCAGCAACGTGAACTCTGGCACGTATGACGTACGCCTTGGCATATTTTGGGTTGATCCGAATAGCCTCGGTACAGTCTACTATCGCCTTGTCGTATTCCCCCTTGTCCGCATAGGCCACACCACGGTTGACGTACGCCTCGGCATATTTTGGGTTGATCCGGATAGCCTCGGTACAATCAGAAATGGACTTGTCGTATTCTCCCTTGTCCTCAAAGACCACGCCACGGTTGACGTACGCCTCGGCATATTTCGGGCTGATCCGAATAGCCTCGGTATAGTCGGCAATAGCCTTGTCATCATCGCCCTTCATCCCATGGACCAGGCCCCGACTGTAGTACGCCCGCGCGAGTTTCGGGTCAAGCCGAATAGCCTCGGTGATGTCGGCGATCGCCCTGTCGTGGTTGTGGTTCAGCGCATAGCTCAAGCCACGATTATGGTACGCCTCGAAAAACCTTGGGTTGAGTCGGATCGCCTCGCTGAAGCTGGCAATCGCCCGATCGTAATCGCCGTTCTTTCCAAAAGCCACGCCACGGTTGTAGTGTGCCTTGGCATCGTCTGAATTGGGCCGATTGGCATCGGCATCGATACTCGCGGGCGCGCCGAGTTGGTGCTTTCCGCACGCCTCTTCGCCTGGCTGAACCGCATGTGAGGTCGATGGCTCGTCACCGTCAGCAACAGCCGAAAGGGAAACGAGCATCATCACCATGCCGACCAGATTCACACACCCTTTCACTCGCATGGCACAGCATCCTTTCGTTCCCTGAATGATATGGATTTGCCCGTATCCCCGGACTCAGCTCTATTCGCTGCCTTGTCAGGAGATGCGTTCGCGGTCTGTCAGAGCACTTGAACCGAATAACGAGGCTGCCGATCACGAACCTCCATCGACGCGTTCAAAGTCGGGCCACAGTTGTTGAGGAGAAACACTGAGTGCTTCCGCCAGGCGTTTCACCGTGTTTCGCTGGGGGCGGCATTGGCGTTTGAGCATGTTGGAAATCGCCGGTTGACCGATTCGCAGTTTCTCCGCCAACTCGGTCTGACTCACGCCTCTCTCCTTCATGATCTTATGTAGTCGATCCGCGAAACTTGCTTCCTCGCGGTCCATCTCATCCAAGATTTGGCGACACCGTTCACAACCGTCCGAATCCGCCTTCTCCGACTCCTCCAAGTCGATTCCAAATGGCCCGTGCTTGGCCTCGGGGAATAGAGCATCCTTGACCGTCGCCACGGCCATGTCGCGGTCATCAGGATCGGCGTCGGGGTCGGCAATGATCTCGAACATCGCGCGAACGCCTTGCTGGACCTCGTCGCTGCATTCCATGAAAGCCCGGACGATTCGTCCAGCGGCAACCAACAACGGTTCCAGAACATCATGGTCCAGGTCGTTTACGGCAGCCATTATCAAGTCCTTTTCAATTTCACGATCCGCCACCTGCTATGTGTTGTGCGGCTTCAACGGGTTCTTGTAGAACCGTTCGAGGACCAGCACTCGTCGAAAGGCGAACGTGTCGATTTGAGCCTTGGTGAAGTCATCGCGTTTCTTCTGAAAAGCAGCGAGAACCCAAATCATCGGTGGTTTGGTCTTCTCCGGGGGAACAAAGAAGATCACCCGCAGATTATCATGGCCGGCGATCGTATCACCAATACGAAGTTCACCGATGTTCTTTCCCGGAAGCGATCTCACCCACGACCAGTCCAAGTCCAGCACTTGTCCATCCTCCGTCTTCGGATGGTTCTCTGGCCAGAAACGCAGCTTCAATGCATGTCGGCGCAACTCGGCAAAGTCTCGTTGCCTTGGAAGCAGCTTCCTCGCCTCCTGAAATGCGGGCCGATACGCTCTAACCAGATAACTCCCAGTCAGGTGACCTTCCATGACGAGCCCCACTTGGCTATCACATAGTTTGTCCGTTCAGTATGATTATATCACACAAAGCGACGGAGGGGAATTCCACTTATCACATATTCAGCGAGTTCAAATGGCCCTTCCGTTCATCATGATTGCCTGCATAGTCCGAAGGAGGGGTTGGTTGTGAAATCAGACCCGGGCGACGGTTGATCCGCTGAGGCGGCGGATGAGGCGGCGCATTTCGAGTACGCTGATGGTCGCGAGTACCTGGTTGACCGGCAGGCCGGTAGCCGTGATTAACTGATCGACGGCGGTTGCTTCCGAATCGATCGCGTCGAGGACCTCGCGTTCGATCTCGTTGAGGTTCAATTCCGCCGGGTGGCGGATTTCGGTGCCGTCTTCGCGCGGCGCGGCTTCGAACAGTGGGCCGAGTTGTTCGAGTACGTCGTCGATCGACTCGACCAGCGTCGCCCCGTCGCGTAACAGCCGGTGGCAGCCGCGCGACGGCCGCGAATCGACGCGTCCAGGCACGGCGAACACCTCGCGTCCGTGTTCGTAGGCCAGCCGGGCGGTAATCAGCGCGCCGCTCCGCTCGGGCGCCTCGATGACGATCGTGCCGAGCGACAGCCCGCTGATGATTCGATTGCGTTGGGGAAAATTGCCGCCCATCGGCTCGAACTCGGGTGGAAGCTCGCTGACGACGGCGCCGTGGCCGGCGGCAATCTCGTCGGCCAGTTTGTCGTGTTCGGGCGGAAAGAGCCGCAACAGCCCGCTTCCCAACACGGCGATCGTCCGCCCGTCGGCCGACAGCGTCCCGCGGTGTGCCGCCCCGTCGATGCCTCGGGCAAGGCCGCTGACGACGGTGACGCCCGCGCGGGCAAGGCTCGCGGCCAGCCGCTCGGCCTGTTGCAGGCCGTAAGTAGTCGCGTGGCGTGTGCCGACAATGGCCACCGCCAGGGCGTCGTCGGGCCGCAACTCGCCGCGCACGAACAGGGCGCTGGGCGGATCGTTGATTTGGGTCAACAGCCGGGGGTAGCGAGGGTCGGATTCGGTGAGAATCGTGATCCCCCGCTCGCGGCAAAGGTCGATCTCGCGCTGGGGGTCGATTTCGGAGGGTGCCGCGACGATCCGCTGCATCAACTTTGGCCCCACGCCGCGAACCTCGCGCAGTTCGCTCGGCGCGGCCGCGAACACGGCCGCCGCGGTGCCGAATCGTTCGAGCAAGGCCCGGCGGGTGATCGGCCCGACATCGGGAACCAGGGAGAGCCGGAGCGAATCGATCAAATCCTGCTGGTCGTCGTGCCCCATTTTGAATTCCGCCTCGGCTTCAAGGTAGGTCGAACCACGCGGCGAGCCGCGCCGAATACGCCCGATTTTCAAGATCAGCACGACGAAGTCAAGCGGGCGGACGACTGGAGCGTGCCGCCCGACCATAGCGGATTGCTCATACAGGTGGGTCGAAATTGCGAAAATCCTCGGTGGGGCGATGCAGACTGCCTGCAGCCGATTTGCACGCTTCGCCATGAACACCGCAAATCGAGCGCCGAAGCCCCACCAGAACGGAGGTTTGCATGGCCCCACTCAGCAAGTTGACGACTAATCTGGGATAATGGGATAATCCGGCCCGGCCCACCAAAGGCACGCGGCTGTTGTCACAACATAGACCGAGGGCACTTGCCTCCATGGTCCGTGCCATGGTATATTGGGTGGCTACCCCCGCCGGGCTGGCCCAAAATAGGGGGCTGTTTTGTCCTTTTCGGACAAGCCGCGACCCGATGCTCGGCTGTTTTTGCCGCTTGCTCGGGATGACGCCGCGGCCAATCCGTTTTTTTGTATGAATCGGTTCGGATCGAATTAGTATCTGACGGGAGAGTTGCGTGGGAACGAAAAAGACAGGTAAGGGACGCCGGAAGATCGGACGGAAGAAACGCCGCATGCGTTCGAAGATCCGTCATCGCAAGGGCTAAGGCCGGGGCGCAACCGAATCGACCCTAACCCGAAACGCGAGCCCGGGCGTTGCGACGACGCGCGCTGGCTCGCGCTTCGGGTTTTTTCGCGCGCGAGGGGGGCAATCCTCTCAGCCCTGTACTTTCTGGGCGAAACCCGCGGGGGTGGTTGGGGTTTCTTGTAATAGGTAGTGACGTGGCATCGGTTCCCCTTATACGTGGGGGGTGCGTCGTTCGCTCCTGGTCATGGTGGGGGCGGCGGTTTAGACTTAAGTTTAATAGGGCCTTGGACCGTCCCGGGCTCGAACCGTTGGCCCAGCCAGGAAGCCGACTTTGGTTGTTAGTGAATCCGCCGCCCACCGATACACGCTCCGGGATCCGGACGTGCGGCTGATGCTCGAGGTCCGCGACGACAACGCCGCGGCCTTCGAGGAATTGGTGCTGCGCTACCAGGATCGGCTTGTCTCGCTGTTGGACCATTTGGTGGGCAGCCGCGATCAGGCCGAAGACCTCGCGCAAGAGGTGTTCTTGCGCGTGTACCGTGCCCGAAAATCCTACGTGCCGGGAGCCAAGTTTTCGACATGGCTTTTCACGATCGCGAACAATGTGGCGTCCAACGCGATTCGGACGATGGTGCGGCGGCACGAGGTGCGTCCCGAGGCGCGCGACAGCGGTCCGATGGGGGCCAACCCGATGGAACAACTGGCCCAGGCCGCCAGCAGTCAGATGCCCGCGCGACGTCTCGCGAAGGCCGAAACGCGAGAGATGGTTCGAGCGGCGGTCGAGTCGTTGGGTGAACGCCAACGGATGGCCGTATTGTTGAGCAAGTTCGAAGGCATGTGTTATGCCGAAATCGCCGAGATTATGGAGCTGTCGCCGCAAGCGATCAAGTCGCTGCTGGCCAGAGCGCGGGTCAATCTGCGCGACATCCTAACACCGTATGTCGACCGGGGCGAACAGCCGGCGATCGGTAAAAACCGAAACGATGACTGATTGATGATGATGTGTCCAATGGATTCCGATTTTCAGAACTCCGAGGCCGATCCCGATCCGGCCCTGTTCGACGAGCAGTTGGTGGCCTATCTGGATGGCGAGTTGGACGGCGACACGGCGCGTCGCATCGAGACGCTCGCGTCGGACGACCTCCGCTTGCGCGATCGTCTCGACCGGCTTGGCCGTGCGTGGGACATGCTACCTCAACTAGATCGTGCCGAGACGGAAGGGACGTTTACCGAGAGCACGCTCGAACTGGTGGCCGTCGCGGCCGAGCAGGACGTCCGCCGACATGAAGGGGAACTGCCCAGACTCCGGCGGCGGCGCCAAGCCGTGATGGCCGGCTCGCTCGTGCTGGCCGCGTGCCTGGGGTTTGCGGCCGTTGCGGCGTTGCGGCCCGACCCCAACCGGGTGTTGCTCGACGATCTGCCCGTCATCGAGAATGTCGACGACTATCTCCGCGTTCTGGGCAACGACGGAAGCGCCGAAGAAAACGTCGCCTTTCTGAAGAAGCTACACGCGGCGGAGTTGTTCGAAGAAGACAACGCGGAAC
>DOEZ01000149.1 GCA_003532715.1 Planctomycetaceae bacterium | reverse complement strand
CGGAACGTCGAGGAGATCAGCTATCGCATGAAGCCGATCGTCAACGACGTGCGAATCATCTCGGACAAGCTGGCCCGGCATCCGGGCGAGATTCTGCGCGACGCGGTGAAGCCGGGCCCCGGCACCAAGGGCCTGCCGCCGGCGAACTGGGATCCGAACGAGTGCGCCCGACAGCCGTCAACTTGGCAACGCTAGCCCGGGTAATTCTGAGGAACAGCCGGAGCGGGCGGAGGCTGCCACGCGCCCGGCGGCGCGTACGAGGGTTGTGTGGGGGCCATGCCCGACGGCACACCCGACGACGGCGGTTGCGTGGCGGAACCCGGCGGGGGCCAGACCGGCGAATAGGGCTGCGAGGGCGACATCGGTTCGGCCGGCGGCACGGGGACCGACTCGAATGTTCCGGGCGCGGTGCTGCCCGCGGGGGGCGAGCCGACGGGTGGGAACGATGCCGCCGGGGGCGTCATCGCGGGCGATGTCATCGCGAGCGGCAACTGGCCCTGTGCGCGGAGTTCCTCGGCTCGTCCGCGCAATTGCTCGGCCGGCACGACTACTTGCGGCCGCAACTGGTAGGTGAAATCGCGCCGATCGCGAATCTCGCCGGGCACCAGATTCTCGCTGACGAAGTCGAACGGAGGAAACTGATACCAGGGCGTCGGAATCGGCTGCATTACGGTGAGCGTTTCGTAACCTTCCTTGACCAGCCGTATCTTCCTCGTGCCGTAATAGGTAAAATTGGTCGAGACGGGCGTCGTGCCGATCTCGTAATCGTCCACGTACACCAGCGCGCCCGGCGGATTCGTCCGAATGGTCATCCGCCGCCGCACACAGCCGGTGCAACATAATGCGACCACCAGAAATAGGGGTGCATATTTCCACCACTGGCGACGGCGTTTCGAGGCTGCTTTGTGTTGGTCGCGGTTCACCAGGTCCACCGCATGTTGGGTTGTGGATAGACAGCGAGGGCGGGAGTATAGCGATGGTGCCCGTGCCAAGCCAGAGCGAATTGGCCGCAAACGGGTCGCTTGACGCGCGGAAAATGCCCGATTGTGCTAGACTACGGTGTGGATTTTGCCCATTTTAGCAGCAAGGAATCCGGATGAGTGAGAACCCGGAACGCTGGAAGCACTGCCTTGAGTATGCCGCGCTGAGCGACGTGGGGCTGCGCCGGTCCAATAACCAGGATTCCATGGTCGTCGTGACGGCCTCGGGTCAGCAGGCGTGGGAGCGACGGGGGCACCTGTTTGTCGTGGCCGACGGAATGGGCGCCCATGCGGCCGGCGAGTTAGCCAGTCGGATGGCCGTCGAAGCCATTCCGCTGGTCTATCAGAAACTGAGCGGCAACAACCCGGCACACGCCTTGCATCAGGCCATGACGGCCGCCAACGCGCAAATTTTCGAGCGCGGACAGGCCACCGACGACTTCCGCGGCATGGGCACCACGGCCAGCGCCCTGGTCCTTTTGCCGCAAGGCGCTCTGGTCGCCCATTGTGGCGACAGCCGGGTCTACCGGCTCCGCGAGCAGAAGTTCGAGCAGCTTACGTTCGATCACAGCCTAGTTTGGGAAATGAGCGCCGCCGGGCGCATTCCCGAAAACGAAGTGCCCGACTACGTCCCCAAGAACATCATTACGCGATCGCTCGGACCCAGCGAACATGCCGAGATCGACTTGGAAGGGCCGTTTCCGCTGCAAACGGGCGACACGTTTCTTCTTTGCTCCGACGGGTTGTCGGGTCCCGTCCGCGACGAGGAAATGGGGACAATCGTCGAGTGTCTTTCGCCCGACGACGCAGTGCGCGCGTTGGTCGATCTGGCAAATCTGCGAGGGGGGCCGGACAACATTACGGTCATCGTCGCGCGCGTGACCGGCCCACAGCAGGCCGGCGGCGGACGCTCCGGCGAACCGGTTGGACTCGCCGAGGCGACTCGTCCGATTCCCGCCCTGCTTTGGTCCTTTCTGGGCGCTTCGTGCCTCGTCGCGCTTGGCGCGGCGGCGATGGGCCACTGGGCCGTGGGTTTGCTGGGGCTCATCGGCGCGATGGTTTTCGGGCTGTTCCTTCTTTTGCGGCGATTTGGGGCCGACGCGCCCAACGAAGTTTGGGCGGCCCAACCTCTGGGCAAGGGGCCCCATCGAACCTACCGTTGCAGGCCCGACGCCGAATTCGTCGACCGCCTGTCGCACACGGTTGGGCAGCTTCGCGATGCGGCAACCAACGAGGACTGGGAGATCGACTGGCATCACTTCAACCAGATCCAAGCCGAAGCCGATTCGGCTACCTTCAACGCCAGGTATCCGGCGGCCGTCCGCCTCTATTGCCGCGCTCTGAGCTTCATGATGAGCGAACTCCGCGCCCAGCAATCGAGCGACGGGTGATGGCCGACCGAGCCACGGCGCGACGGCCGGAAGAAGTCGGTCAACTCGGCATCCATTTCGGAAGGTCACAAAACGAGTGACACCCCCCGCCTGGGTTGTATGTGCTTGAATTATCGTCCGCATTCTGGACCATTGAAGATCGTTTTGCGTCTTTCTGGCGGCGAGCCCGCAGTGCCTATTGACAAGGAAGCGATTCTCGTTCACCATTAGACAGTGAGGGCCGATCTTCCGGCGAGAGCAGAGGGGTTCGGCTTCTGCGGCTCTTTAGCCGTGCCTGATTTTTGACATCCCCATCGTGACACTTTGCCTCAATTAAGTGTCCGATGTCCACGGCCGTCGTTTTGCTTCACCACCAGCATTCGACGGCCTCTTTTTTTGCGCCTCGCGACGGCCGAGCGGCTGCCGATCGTGCGGATTTTGCGGCCTAGGCAAGCTGGCGAAACAAAGCAGTTTTTTGTCTCTCGTTTGGCCGATGCCACCAGAGAGGGAAACGAATACACGCGGAGTCAAAAACATGAGTTCGGTTCAATCGGTCCGGTCGGATCCGCGCGAGCGAGAGCGAACGCACATGGCCCGGCAGCTTCGCCGCGCTCGCCAGGACTGGGAGCATTTCGTGCGCGCGCTGTCGCACGACATGGGCGCCAATTTCATGTTATTGGACAGTTCCTTCCGGCGTTTGAAGGAGTCGCTCGATGCGGACTCGACCGAACGCCTGACCGGGAATCTCGCGCACATGGATGCGTGCCTCGATCAATCCAGACGATTCCTGAACGACCTGATTCACCTCGCCAAGACGGGCAGCGTCGAAATGGAGCCGGAGCGGGTCGAAATGGCCGCCATTGTCGACGAGGTTCTGTTCGAGCAGGACGAGTTGGCGCGGCGGCGCGGCGTCCGGTTCGACGTGCGGCGGCCCTTGCCCGCCGTTTGGTATAACCGCCAGCGACTGAAACAAATCGTGACGAACCTGGTTCGCAACGCGATCAAACACGGATGCGACCCCGAGTCGCCTTGCATCGAAATCCGCGCGACCAAGGACCACGAAGCGACGAGCGAAAACGACATCTATCCGACGGTCCAGCTCCGCATCCACGACAATGGGCCGGGAATCGATCCCCGGTTCGCCGACGAGGTATTTCTGCCGGGCAAGCGGCTCTCGCAAGACGAGGACGGAACGGGCATGGGCCTGGCAATCGTCAAACGAATCTCGGAATACTACGGCGGCTCGGCCTGGATCGACTACGACCAACCCGAGGGAACTACCGTCGCGGTGTTGCTGCCGGGCGGCTTTTCGGTCCCGGCGGCCGACCCGTGGATGGCCCATCGGCTCGNNGGGCCGCGGCGGCCGGCGTTGCCCCTCCCCACCTTCCGCGACGTCGCCGCGCCGCGCCCCCCTCGCGGCATTGAGACGCCTCGCTGAATCATCCGAGTTGGGGGGTACCCAGTTCGAACAATCCGCGAGATAATTGACGGACGAGAGGGGACGCTTTGCAGGAGAATTGCGATGTACTTTGATTGGACGTATTTGCTCTATATCGCCCCGGCGCTTCTGTTGGGCCTTTGGGCGCAATTTCGCGTGAAAGCGACCTATGCGGCGGCGCAGAAAATGGCGGCGCCGTTGAGCGGGGCGGCCGCCGCGCGGCACGTTCTCGACTCGGCCGGGCTGCAGAGCGTCGGCATCGAGCAGATACCGGGCCACTTGAGCGACCATTACGACCCCCGGCACAAGGTCTTGCGGCTGAGCCCCGAGGTCTATCAGAGCCGGTCGTTGGCGGCCGTGGGCATCGCCGCCCACGAGGCGGGCCACGCCCTGCAAGACGCCAAAGCCTACCTCCCGCTGGTCGTCCGCAACGCGGCCGTACCGGCGGCCAGCTTCGGAAGCAACGCCAGCTTCTTCCTGATCTTCATCGGGCTCATCTTCCAGCCCCTGGCCTTTCTGGCGCCGATTGGCATCGGGTTGTTCGCGTGCGTGGTCTTCTTCCAGATCGTGAATCTGCCGGTCGAGTTCAATGCGAGCAGCCGGGCCAAAACCCAGTTGGTCGCCTTGGGAATCGTCCCCCCGCAAGAGATGACCTATGTGAACAAGGTTCTCAACGCGGCCGCGTTGACCTACGTGGCGGCGACGCTCCAGGCGATCATGATCCTGCTCTACTACTTGATGCGATACTCGGGTAGCCGCGATTAGCGCCGACGACCAATCGCCGAGTCGTGGCCGGCATGGGCAAGCGATTGATTGCGGCGACATCGGCCCGAAAGGCCAACACTTCATAGCCCAGGGCAACGTCCTGGGTGTCGAGCGTCCATAAGCATGAACGCCCTGAAAGGGCAAGAGCGGAAATCTCTTGCCCTTACAGG
>DOEZ01000274.1 GCA_003532715.1 Planctomycetaceae bacterium | reverse complement strand
CACTGCGAGGTTACGCCCGCGCCCGAGACGCCGTTCCACAACGGATTGAAATTCGGATTGCTACCGTCGAAGTTCGGATGGTCGCCACCCGGACCGCCAAGAGGTCGCAGGAGGATACGACGCATGAGGTCAGGGTTCGGGCCAACCTGGTTCACCCAATAATTGATTAAGGCCGGCCGATGCAACGACGGAATGGGTGTATCTCGCGTCGCGGGATCCTGCAGGGCCAGCAGCATGTTCTGATAATCGGCCGCGTCGTAGTCCTCGTTCGCGCCGCCGGGAACTGCCCTGTTGATTTTCGCGTTCGGCAAGAGGGCCGTCAGCAAACCGAGTTCGGGGTCAATCGCCGTCAGTTGTGGTGCGTCTGGCGCCTTCGGCCCCGTTGTCTGGCTCGGGTCGTTCGCGGCATTCGGATTGTAACCGACACCCGTTCCCGAAAAAGGCGTGTTGTTCAGAATGAACTGATCGCCCACGGCCGGGATAACCCCGTCGGAAAAAGCAAGAAGATGCACAATGTTTAGATTTGTCGGATCAGCGCCGACGATGCGAGTGCTTCGAGCGGGGCTCGTTCTGAAGGTCAGCACTTTGCCGACGTGGCGTCTTGCACCGGCAAATTCCACCGCGATAAGCTGCCCCCCGGCAATAGGCGTCGGCACTCCCGTAATCACACGGTTTTGCAGGTTTGACACGACAAACGAAATGGGAGCGTTGCTCGAAATATACGTATTGAGAAGCGAGGCATCGGCACCGGTGGGCGCGACAATTCTGAGACGTCGTGGACTTACGCTTGTATCCACGCCCACCACGGCCACATCCTGGCCGGCGACTGGCGGGTCGGGCGGCTTCGGGCCTTCCATGAATGTCAGGGTGCCATTTACGGAACGCACAAGGTCTTCATCACGTATGCCGGGCACTTCGATGTCGATATACGGAGAGGCAGCAGAGGCCCCGGTGATTGTGCCCGCCACCACGTCCGCCCCGTACAAATCCTCCAACAGGCCATGATTCCGCAGAACGCTTGCCGGGTTTTTGGTGCCTCGGATGCATTGCATCAGCACCATTTCGGCTTTGTCTTCGGGGCCTTTGACGTATTGCTCGGCGCGGCCGGCCGTCTCGGCGCTTCGCCGGGCGTGGTTCGTCAAAATGACGAACGTCAACCCGATCAGCGCGAACATGGCCAGCAGGCTCAAAACGATCAGCAGCAAAACGCCGCGACGCGACCCCCCGCGACAATGCACGCGGGCTACGCGGGTCGAATGGATTGCTTTTCTCATGATCCGTATTTCCTGTCGCAAAAAGCCCTTGCCTGGCCGTTTTTTTTCACCACAGAGGCACGGAGGACACGGAGGAGGAGGTGGATTTCAGATTTCAAAGGTCAGAATCCAGAATCCGAAGTTCAGATTTCAGAATCCTCTCCGCGTCTCTGTGTCTCGGTGGTTAAATTCGATCCCTAATCCCTCGTTCCTCACTCCCCCACCTCGATTGTCTTCGAATACACGCCGATTACGTCGTCCATTAGGATGGCATGTGATTGGTTGAACGGCGCGGGGATTAGCGGATCCGAAGGTTCCCAGTCGGGGCCGTCGAGCGTAACGCGGCGAATCCAGTTGCCACTTTCTTGCACAACTTCATCGTCAACCGATACAACGCGGTACCAGCTTGCAACGCGACGAGCCTGCAAATTGTTCAGATCGGCACGCGCCGGTAATCGCAAGTCTGCTTTCAATCGCAACAACATGATCCAGTTTCCTGGCTTGACCTTAAGGTAGGCGTCGTATAGCGCGATGTTGGTTCCCATGTTCAGGTAATTATCGGGTACGCTGAGTATCACGTCGCCGCCACCAAAACCGCCACCCGCGAGTGTCGCGACAGCCAACCGTTCGGGCGGCATGTTCTCGGCGTCGAGCGGAGGGGTCGGCGGCGTGTACGCCGTATTGCGTCGATGCGACACGACAGCCGATACCGTGTACTTACGGAACGACGTCCCGCCGATCTCGGTCGCGGCCGGCGAGACGGTTAGCATCCAGGTGTAATGCGCGGCGTTTTGTTGGCGCAGCGGAAAGTCCGTTGCTCCGGCGGTCGGATCGGGATAGGGCCCAACGGTTCCCGTATTCCACAGGACGCTCGCCCGGGCGCGTTGGTCGGGTTGATTGCGTTCGACGTCGAAGATGATGTCGTCGCCGAACGTGAAGACCTGCTCGATAATGCTCGGCGGCGTGGTCGAAGGAAGCGGTGGAGTCGCCGCAGCCATAACACCCGTTGGCGACATATCGGGATATGTGATCCGACCCAAATGATACAATTGCCACGTTGGCGAGAATCCGGTTGACGGGTCATAGTCTATATCGTACGGGAGGATTGCATATCGCCGGTTCGTCGCTGATATGTCCACCACATTACGTGCGATGAAGAGCGGATCGATCGCGAACGCGTCGCCATATTGGACGACATTCACGCCGGGCGAACCATCGGGCCAGCGCCACGCGTTCCAATCGAGCATGTTCCTCGTGACCACTTCGCTCACGGCCGCGCGGCCGCAGGCGGCGGCTCGGTCGGCCTCGGTCGATTTGACGACGGCGAAGTGGCCCGTCGGAATCAAGGACGCCACGCTCAACAGTCCGATCGTAATGACGAACATGGCGATGAGCACTTCGAGCAGCGACACGCCCGCGCGCCGGCGGAGGTTTTCACCGCCGAGACGCGGAGACGCGGAGTTACGGCTCGGAAAAAGGGGAAAGGGGAAAGTCGATCGAAATCGCGCCTTTTCGCGTTTCCATATCACACGACTTCTTTTCCATTCCTCCGTGTTTTCCACTTTTCCCGTCACTTCGTGCTCTTCGTGTCCTTCGTGGTAAGATTCAATTCTCAGCGTCTCCGCGTCTCGGCGGTGAATCGCCCCCAATCCCCCGTCCCCAATCCCTAATCCCTGATTCACCATCTCACCGTCCTCCCATGCCGCGCGACTGCTTGGCGAACGCACGCGCTTCGTCGATGCCGTCATCCTCGACCCACGGCGGGCCGGCCGCGTAGAAGTCGGTCGGTTCGGCACTCTCGGTGACCGCAATCAGGCCCGTCTGCGGCGAGACCGTAATCCACAGATTGTCGGGTAATTGCCAGTTGGGTTTCTCTTCATCCGGCACGTTTTCGGGCGACACGCCCTTGGCTTGCCAAAGAAGATAGTCAGGCAGTTTGAGTCCCACCTGCATCTCGCGACCGACGAGGAAGAAGAGCGGTTCGGAGGGCGTCACGGTCTCACGCGTCCCGCCGGGTGGATAATAGTAATATCGACTTACTGAACCGTTGGGCGAAAAGAGGACCATGACGTCGCCGTCTCCGGAACTGAATTGCCGGCGATCTTGATTCGTGCCCGACCAACCCAGATCGACCACCGTCCCGCGCGGCAGCCGCAACGGCGGGGCAATCGTCGGCGACGGCTGGCGGAGGATCGTGAAGGGAACGGGGGCCGACAGCGTGGAAGTCCAGGGCGTGCGAGTTAGTCGCTCGGGATTGACTTCCAGCATAGCAGTATCGGTACCCAGTGCGGCGATACGGTACCACGGTCCCTGATTGTTCAACTGCATCAGGTCGCCTTGCTGAATGAGCAGCGGGTCAAGATCGCCCGACATTGAATTTACGCGCAGCATGTTTCCCACGACCTGCACGGTCACTCGCGAATCGGTCGACAACCCCGCATAAGCCGGCGGGACTTCGACCTCGAAGAGCGTGTTGCTGGCGGCACGTGACTCGCCACCCGTTGGGCTGATGACGGGGTTTTCGAGGAACTGGAACTTAACGCCGCAGGGTCGGCCGGTTTCCTTGGCGCGGTTGGCGGCGCGGGCCATGAAGACGCTCACCATGCGGGCCGCTTCGCGGATCCGCCGCTGTTCGCTGGCCGGCTGCATCTTCGGCAGCGCGTAGGCGGCCAGTAGCATCATGATCGTGATGACGACCAGCAACTCGATGAGCGTAATGGCCCGGCGATGGGTGGGTTCTTCACCGCCGAGACGCCGAGACGCGGAGAAGCAAATTTCGCCACGAAGGGCACGAAGGAATGCGGAGGAAAGGGATTTGGGGATTTGGGGATTTGGGGATTTGGAATTCGACGGGAACCACGGATAAACACGGATAAACACGGATGGGAGTTTCCCACTTCGTGCCTCTTCGTGTCCTTCGTGGTAAGACTCGACTCTAGCGACGCGGCGCGGAGGCGCGAGGACGCGAGGCTCGGATATTGTGAAAGGTCGCATGTCCGGTTGTTCCTGTCGGTCGATGCCCTTTGGCTTGCCCGTTTGTTTCAGCCCTTTTTCTCACCACGGAGGCACGGAGGACACAGAGACGGGGTTAGGGGGTAGTGGCTCGAATCCTATCTCCTATCTCCTAATCCCTCTCCCTCCCTTACGGGCTCCGGTGGTTGTGGATATTGTCGTAGTGGCGGAGGTCGGTTACGGTCTGTGTGTCATCGTTCAGAGGTTGACCGACAAAGAACCGCTCAGGATCCGTGCCGGTCGGGTTGTCCCTATCAAATGGATTCACATCTGGTCCCACATAACGAAACGTCTTGTCCCGACTACTGCTTGCGCTTTCACGTCCCTCATTAATGTCATACTTCCCATCCGGGCCGGCAGAGAAGATTAGGGGAAAGAGAGCGAAACTGCTCTGTCTTCGCGACAACGGATTGACTCTCAGAAAGACTCCTGTCGGATCAAAGGGGTCGGCATGATATTTCGGATTGGGATCGCCACAAGGCAATGGATCTGGCCCGAACTGGATTTCACTGTCACCATGGATGTCGTGTTCGGAATGCGCGTAGAACCCGGCTGGCCAGCGAATGAATCGGATTGGGTTTCCCCAAGCGTCGATGAACTCTGGCAGTGTGTCGCCATCGACGTCGCCAATTTCGTTAGCATGGAACTGTTCCATCGCGCCGGGAATGGCTGACACGATCATGTAGAGTAACTCGGCCGATGGGCGGTCCTTACTAGCATCTTCGTTCGCACCATCGTGATTTTGCTTGTAGATATTTCGGTAACGCAACATGATCGCGGGCGCTTGTGACAAAGCGATCGGCACCAAATTGGGATTAGTGACATCACTGGGATCGTAAATGTCCCCCAATCGATCAGGCATTTCCATTCGCATCAAGTCACGAACTGCGTTGACTCGAGCAAGAGCGGCATCATAAGGCGACAGGCCAAGCGTGCTGATCGGCAGTCGTCGCGTACGATAGGAATCGTACTTGTTCATGATCAGCCAGTGGAGTTTGGCTACGGTGGCTTGGGTCTTGGCGATGCGGGCCGACTCGCGGGCCGAGTTGAGCGCGCCCAGGCCGATCGTCGTCAGAATGGCGATAATCGTCACGGCCACCAGCAGGTCGATCAGCGTAAACCCGCGACGTGACGAGAATTCACCGCCGAGACGCCGAGACGCGGAGGATCTAACGCAAAGACGCGGAGACGCAAGGACGCAATGCCTGGAGGTTATGAAAGGTCTCATGGTTCGTTCCGGTCGTTGATCGTCGTATGCCCTTTATTCGCACCACGAAGAACACGAAGAGACACGAAGGAAGTGACTTCCATCTGTGTTAATCCGTGTTCATCCATGGCTCCAGTTCCTAATCCCACGCCCCTAATCCCACGCCCTCCATTCCTCGCCCCTATTTTCCTTCGCTCCAGTCGCCTAGCGAGCCTTGCGTGAAGCTTGCCTGGTTGTCGTCTTCTTCGGTTGTCAGGTTGTTTTGTTCCTCGGCCACGTAGCGGACATGCGCCGGGTTGGTCGCCACGATCGTCGCGGCCGGATTCAAGTAAATGCCGTCCAGCCCACAGCAGATGATTTGGAACTTCTCGGGTTCGAACCATTTGACGGTAGCGAAGTCCGCCGGAGTGGCATTTTCCCGCGCGTAGGGGCAGGCGGTGCCCACGCCGGGAATGCTCGTTGGCTGATATGTCTTGATCCAAGCCGCCGCCGGCGCTGCGCGGCGAATCAGGTACTCTTTCGATCGTGCCTGGAAGTAGACGTACGGGGCGACGTTTTCGGCGCCCACGGCGCCGTCGGGCGACGTGACGTGCGGCGGAACATAGCGATAGGTGTTGGTCGTCGCGTCGCGCGTCAACCGGACTTCGTCGAACTCGAAATAGGCGGGCAGCCGTGTTCCGCCCAGGGCAAACGGATTCGCCGGGTTGGCGCTAAAGCTGTTGAGCTTCGCCGACCCGGCTGTATCGGGCATGCCGCCGAGCCAGAAGACCAACGCCGCGTCGGGCGTCATGTTGTTGACGTCGAGCGTGTTGCCGCTTCCGGCGAACACGTCGGCTTGAAAACCAGCCCAGCCCGTGAGTTTCGGTGAAGTCGTCGTAACACCGGGAGTGTATTTCGGAAACGCGCGGCGGAGGTGGCGGAGGATGGCCGTTTGCATGTTCGTGACCACCGCGGTCGGGTAGACCGTGGTATTCAGTCCGCAAAAATCGGGTGGGTAGTCGCCGCGCTCGTCCTTGTACTTCTGCAGGGCCATGCTCAATTGGGTGATTTCCGACGAGATGGTGGCTCGTTTGGCGCCTTTGATGGCCGACAGGGCGGCGACGGTGACCAGCCCGGCGAGAATGCTGATGATGACGATGACCGTCAGCAGTTCGACCAGGGTGAAGCCGCGGCGCGCCGGCGTCGGGCCGTTTGTCGAATGGATCTTCATGACTTGTATTCCTAGCCGCTGGTTGATAATGCCCTTTTTCGTTTCGTTTTTCACCACAGAGGCACTGAGACACGGAGATGGGGGTAGGGGTCGGTGGATAGTGGTCGGTGGTTAGTTGGCAGATCTCGAAATTTCAGATTTCAGATTTCAGATCTCATACTCCACGTCTTCCATTTCACGCCTCAAAACCCCAGATCTCAAAACCTCCTCGGCGTCTCCGAGTCTCGGCGGTGAATTCCCAAAACTCAAATCTCAAACGTCGTCCGTGTCTCCGTGCCTCTGTGGTGCGCGTCCCAAATCCCCAAATCCCCAAATCCCCCTCTTCTCACGAAAGCGTTTCGATCAGTTTGATCAACGGCAAGAACAGGGCGATGACGATGAAGCCGACCATGCCGCCTAGGCTGATGATCAAGAGCGGTTCCATGAGGCTCATGAGGCTGTCGGTCAACACGGCGACTTCTTCGTCGTACGTGTCGGCCACTTTGTAGAGCATCGTGTCCAATTCGCCCGTCTCCTCGCCGACGTCGACCATGTTGATGACCATGTCGTCGAGGAT
>DOEZ01000481.1 GCA_003532715.1 Planctomycetaceae bacterium | reverse complement strand
GAGCGCGTTGACGGCACCGTCGCCGTTGAAATCGCCCTTTGTCACGTCACCCGCCGTGACCGGCGCGCTCCAGTTGGCGGCCAGCTTTTTGGCGTCTTCCTCGTCGACCTTGCGGTCGCCATTCGTGTCGCCGGGGATCTGGGCCGGTGGCAGAAGGAGGGCCTCGACGCCCTGATTCATCGCCAGCCGGATATCGGATTCCGTCAGGACGCCAGAGATGACCGCCAAATCATCCAGATAGGCACAAATCCCCCCATCGACCGTGCCATTTTTGATTCGCGCACCGATGACGCCCGTTTCTTCATCGGTGATTCCCCACCCGTTCTCATATTGCGAAGCGACAAAGTTGCCGTCGACATAGATGCCCGTAATGATCCCTTCCGCGTCGACCGTAACCGCGAAATGGTGAAATACGGTCGGATCCAGGTTGAGACCAGTCGTTTCACCCGAATCAGCGCCCAAGCTGATGCAATAGGTATCCTGGTCGTCAACGCTGGTGTAATCACCCGTGGTCCTACGCACCAGAAGACTACCGTTCCAGCGAGTATCCATTCCTACCGAGAAGCCCAGGCCCTCCAAGCCTTCGACAGTATTCGACCAGCCAAAAGCCACTCCGCTCGCATCCCACCCGAAGTTGCTGGCGATCACCTCGTCAGGCCTCATCCAGAAGCATACCGTGAACGCCTCGCCGCCGGCAGGCATCGTATCGACGGAGGGAAGCACGGCGCGCTCGGCTCGATTGACCTTGCTTTCGTTCGAGACAATTTCGATCGCATTGCCAAAGACACCCGTACGCAGGGCGGTGTCGATACCTCGAACGTCGGCGCCCATGGTTGTGGGGTCGTAGCTGACGAGCGTCGCGTGATTCGCGTTGCTGCTCGAATCGATGAGCTGGGTTCCCGTGGTCTGATCCATCGTGTAGTGCGCCAGACGTCTTGCACCCAGGCTACTTGCCCCAACGGTCATCAGGTTGGAAATGTCCGCGGCGTCGACCGTGCCGCTGATGACCGCAAAGTCCTCAATGGATGGATCATTGCTGGGTATAGTGAAATCTCGCGCGTCGAGCACTCGCGCTCCTAGAACGAACGCCTCATGTTCATTGCCCCAAAGTGCTCCGTCGGCTTCGTCGGCGGCAAGCACGCCGTCAACGTACAATCCCGTCACGCCGGCCGTTCCTTCGAACTGTAAGACAAAGTGATGGAAGCCATAAGCAAGCGACGAGCAATTCGCGCTCCAAGCGCTGGTGCCGCCGACGTCCGCATCGCCCGACCAGACTGAAATCCGACCAGTGGCGCCGATATTGCGGCCGATACTCCATTCCAAGTCGTTGAGATTGTACGATGCAATCATGCTGTTGAGCGTGGAATTCGCCCAGTTGTCGACGGTGAGCCAGAATGAGACGGCGAAGCTGTCACCTGTTCCCGGCAAGCTCGTGCTCGGTGGAATCCTGACCATGACTTGTTGTTCGGTCGAACCCACGATCCGCGTTCCAAGGCCGATATACGACGACGAGTCCAGAGGCGAAAGGTCCGCGCTCACGTTCGAAATATCGAGCCCAGGCAACTCTTCGTACTTCAACGGCCGGTAGAATGTGGCATTCAGGCCGTTGGGCCCCGAGTCCGTGAATACGTCGCCCGTCGTGTCGTCGAACTTGTAGTGGACACGGATGTCGTCGAGGGTAATCGCCCCGGCAGGCAGCGACATCGCCACAAAAAGAAGGGACACGACCAGGCAAATCAAAACTGGAACATTCTTCATAACAAGTCTCCCATGCTTAAGCCGAGGAAAAAAATCTCACCATGCCACGGAAGTAGCCGCGCTTGACGGAACGGTGTGCTCGCCTCGCGCGGAATACCTCGTCTTCGTTGTGCCTCTCGACGGTTCCGGCCCAGCCGAGTTTCCTGCGCTGTTCTCCTCAATGCCTTCAAGACGATCTTTTCATGACATCATTACTTGTCCATTCGGAACGCCACTGGGGACCGAAGCCCGCAAGGGATATCACTGGTCCAGGCGGAATTCAATTCACCAATCACGTCCATCCTTCTCGTTCTTAGCCGCGCACTCGCCGAACGAGAAACATGGCGAAAAACGCTCCAATTAGTATCACCGAGGACGGTTCCGGAACGGCCGCGCCGGCCACGCCAAGCGTCATGATCCGCCTGATCTCCGTCTCGCCCAATTCACCCGAAATGACGGCCAAGTCGTCCAGGTAGGCGCAGAGTCCCGAATCGATAACGCCGTTCTTGATCCGGGCGCCGATCGCCGCGGTCCCCTCGTCGGTGATGCCGTTGCCATTCGTGACCTGTTGGGCGACGTAATCGCCGTCGACGTAGATCCCCGTGATGTCGCCGGTCGCGTCCACGGTCACGGCAAAATGGTGGAACGCGGTCGGATCGAGACTGCCCGTGTAGACGCCGTACCGATCGTCGCCCGTGCTCGTGTAGTTCCCGCTGCTCCGCCGCACGATCAGGGAGCCGGTGCCTTCGGTATTCATTGCGACCGAGAAGCCTAGGCCATCGCCGGGAGTTGTCGGGTCGTTGGACGTGCCGGAGAATGGTGTGGGATCGTTCGACCAATTGAGGATCACGCCGTTCGTGTCCCACCCCGCCTTCTCATCCGGTTTCAGCCAGAAGGCGACCGTGAATGCATCGCCATTCTCGGGCAGAACATCGGCGGACAACAGGGCTCGCTCGTTGCGGGTGTCCTTGTCTTCGTTGTCGGCCAGTTCGATGGCGTTGCCGAAGACTCCCGTACGCGTGGCCGTATTCGCGCTCCGCGCGGTGGTGCTGCCCATGGTCGTTGGCGCGTAGCCAACCAACGTTCCATGGTTGGCGTTGGCGCTCGAGTCGGTGATCTGCGTGCCCGACGCGTCGTTCATGGCGTAATGGGCCAGACGTCGCGTGTCGAATGTGCTCGCGCCGGCGCCCGACGTCATCAGGGCTCCGATATCGGCGGCGTCCACGGTCCCGTTGATGATGGCGACGTCATCGAGGAATGGGGTGTTGCTGGGCACCGTGAAGTTCCGGGCGTCCAGAACTCGGCCCCCCAACGTGAACCCCTCGTACTCGTTTCCCCAGAGACCGGTGGTCGACGCGCTTCCGGCTGCCGTGCCGTCGATGTACACATTGGATATGCCGGCCGTCCCGGTAAACTGTACGGTGAAGTGATGGATGCCCGCCGTGAGCGACGCGCAACTGGCGGTCCACCCAACGTTGCCGCCGTCACTCGCGTCGCCCGACCAGGCCGCGAATGTCCCGGGGCCGACGTTACGGCCCAGGCTCCACTCCAATCCGTTGAGCTTGTACGCCGCGATCGTGCTGTTGGAGGCGGCGGCCCCCCAGTTGTCCACGCCAAGCCAGAACGAAACGGCGAACGTATCGCCCGCGCCGGGCAGGGCCGTGCTGGTGGGAATTCGGACCATCGTCTGGTGGTCCACCAAGGCGCCGCCTCCGACGTCGACGGGCCGTGTTCCGATGCCAATATAGTTGTCACCGAGCGGTGAACCAGACACGGTCACGTTCGACACGTCAATGCCCGGCAGTTCTTGGTACTTCAAGGGCCGGTAGAGCGACGCAGCGGCGCCGCTCGGCCCGGCGTCGTTGAACACCGT
>DOEZ01000598.1 GCA_003532715.1 Planctomycetaceae bacterium | reverse complement strand
AGCGAATGCCCAGCACCTCGGGGACGCCGTAGTTGCGAGACAATTCGAGAAACGCCGAGCGAATGACGTTGTTGAGCCCCGGACACAGCCCGCCGCATGTGACGATGGCCGCGCGGGTCGTTGGGGGGTTGAAGAACAGTTTTTCGCGAGCGCCGGCCTTTTCGAATAGCATGTCGCCCGGGCACGGCTTGTCGCGCTCGACGTGCAACTCGTGGCGAACGAACAGATCGTCGGGGACGAATCGCCCCAGGCCGTCGCCCGGCGTGCGCGAACGACGAAGCGGCGAGGCAAAGCGGCACTCGCCCAACGTGGCAATCGGGATGAACTGGTTTTGTTCCGTCACGGTTGGAGTCCTTGCGCTACCGGCGGCCATTTGGGGGATAGCCTATCCCAATCGGGCGGAAAAGACAAGCCCGAAGGTCGGATAAGCCGAAACCGTGGTATAATGGCACACTTTCGTATCACGGAACATCCGGGAGGCGGCATTGATGGACGCTTGGGCAATCGAAATCGTCATTCTCCTCAACGTGGCCATGGCCGGGGTCGATGCGGGGGTTCTGCGCCACGTCCGACGCAATCGGTCGGCCGCCTCTTGGTGGAAAGCCGGGATGGGCGGCGCCGGAGGGAGTTTGGTGCTGGTGGTCTTCTTCGGCATGGTGCCCTCGATGATGTCTCGCCGCTCCGGAGTCCATCTCAACGCGTTCTTCATCGTGCAGCTCGCCTCGTGGGTCTTGTTCGTCCACGCGCCGTTCTGCCTGCTAACCGCGGCCTTCCTGTTGCGCAAATCGGCGTGGAAGACGGCCGCCCTATCGACTCTCGGGGCAATCGGTCTGCTGGGCGTGGCCGTCGACGCCTTTCTGATCGAGCCGACCTGGCTGGAAGTCACGCATCTCGAGATCGCCAGCGACAAGATCGACCGGCCCTTCCGCGTGGCCGTCGTGGCCGATCTCCAGACCGATCGGGCCGGCTCCTATGAACGGCGCGTGCTCGAAACGCTTCGCGATCAGCACCCCGACGTCATCCTTTTCGCCGGCGACTATATTCAGTCCTCATGCGAACGCGCCTTGCCGACGGCCAAGGCCCTGAACCGATTGATGGAGGAAGTGGGCGTGCGAGCGCCCGACGGCGTGTTCGCGATTCAGGGCAACATCGATTTGTGGCATCCTTGGCTCGAAGTGTTTCGCGGTCTCGATGTGTCGCCCGTGCAATCGACCCAGTCGTTCGACGTGGGACCGCTGCGGCTGACGTGTCTTTCGATGAACGATTCGTTCCGTCCGCGACTCGTGGTCGAGCGGACCGATCCCGACCGGTTTCATCTCGTGTTGGGACACGGTCCGAATTATGCGATGGGCCGGATCGACGCCGATTTGCTCTTGGCCGGACACACGCACGGCGGGCAGGTGCGGTTGCCGTTGGTCGGGCCGCTGGCGACCGGCTGCGCGGTACCGCCCGCCTGGGCCGCCGGCATGACCGAACTGCCCGACGGCGGCAAGCTATATGTCTCGCGCGGGGTGGGCATGGAACGGGGCAACGCGCCGCGCATCCGGTTCTTGTGCCGCCCGGAGTTGGTTGTCATCGATCTGGTGCCCCAATCCGACACCAACCCGAAGCGCCAGCGAGAGGTCGGGAATCCGTAGTACGTCGGCCGAGCGGTGTGTTGTTCGCACGATACTGAAAAAGGGGAGAAATGGGAGGCGACCATCGGCATTCCCGCTATAATCCCCCATCCGGGCGGGTTTTTGTTTGACCCGGACAAGGCATCGCGGGTAAACTGGAAGGATTGGCGTGGGCTTGTGGAGGATCCGGGTTTGACGGCACTGGGCTGTCTGGGCTTGGGTGGCCCAGGTTCTTGAACCTGGGGGCCGAAGGCGCAAGAGGCGTAACCGTTCACTGGTCGCCATAGTCGCCTTTCGCTCCGCGNNGGAGCGAAAGGCGACTATCGGGGCCGTTGCGCGTTGCCGGTTCAAGAACCGGTGACGCCCGGACCCTCGCTTGCGCTTCGGGCTGGTGTGGGGCCGTGAACCATTCGGGCTGGAGAGACAACAACAGGCAGGCAATAGCGATGAAGCAGTTTTCTTTTCGACGGAAACGGGCACGGCGGCGCGATACGTCTCTTGCTCGCCGCGGTTCGCGACGCACCCGGTTCGAGATGCTCGAACAACGGCAGCTTCTGGCGGTGACCGGTTTCGCCGAGATCGGCGCGGTGACGCTACTGTCGGGCTCGCCGCTGCACATTCCGCTCGACGCGACGGCCGCGCCGGGTGACGTACTGACCTTCACCGCCGTGAGCAACAACCCGAACGTCGCGACATACATCCCCGAGGGCAACCGGAGCATGAGAATCTCGGCGCTCAGCGCCGACGGGGCGATCGACGGCGACATGGTGCTCGAATTGTTCGAGGATCGCGCGCCGCGCGTCACCGACCGAATCATCGAACTGGCCGAATCGGGTTTCTACGACGGCATCATCTTCCATCGGGTCATCAACAACTTCATGATCCAGACGGGCGACCCGCTCGGCACGGGCGAAGGCGGCTCGGACTATCGCGACTTCGATGACCAATTCCACGTCGACTTGCAGCACAACCGGCCGGGCGTCCTGTCGATGGCCAAATCGAGCGACGATACGAACAACTCGCAGTTTTTCATCACCGAGGTGGCCACGCGCCACCTCGACTTCAACCACAGCATTTTCGGCCTGCTGGTCGAGGGCTATGACGTGCTCGGCGCGATCAGCGACGTGGACACCGGGACCGGCACGACGCCAACGGTCGACATCGCGATGAACTCCGTCGAAATCTTCGTCGATAACGAAAACGGCGTGCTCATGCTCAAGACGCCCGAGGGATATTCGGGCACGGCGTCGGTTACGGTCACGGTCAGCGACGGGCTGGGCGGACAGCTTCAGCAGGTCATCCAGGTCACGGTCGAGGCCGACACGGTCGACGGCAGCCCCTTCTTGGCCGACATTCCCGAGATTCGCACGGCGGTCGATACCGAAACGACATTTCAATTGACGGCCATCGACGTCGAGGGCGACACGAACGCCGTTTTCGTGGACGATTACACGCTCTCGCAGAACAACCTGCCCATCCCTCTCGTCTCGAATCCCGACCTGTATTACGAGGTCGACTTCTACACGGGTTCGGTGCTGGTCAGTCCGAGCAACGGTGTGACCGGAATCCACCCGATCGCGGTCGGAACGGCCGTCTACGCCGACACGATCGACTACCAGGTCGTGCCCGTCTATGTCGTGCCCGACACGGCCCCGACCGCGACGCTCGACATAACGTTGGTCCGCGACCTGACCGAGGTCGACACGTATGGCGAAGTCGGCGCCCTGCCCGACGATCAATGGATCGACGAGTGGGATTCGTTCGTCATCGAGATCTGGGCGACGGTGACCGAGGAGGGAGAGTTCGGCGTCCACACGGTCACGACCGACCTGACGTTCGACAGTAGTCTGTTCACGGCAACGCAAATCGAATATGGTTTGCCCTTCACGGAGAATCGGACGGGCCAGATCGACAATACGGCCGGCGTCGTCGCCGATTTGGGCGGCACGACCGGTGTTTTCGTGGTCGAGGCGTATCAGAACCTTTATCCCTATTGCCCGTTTGCCCCGGACGACGTGAGCCTCTACGGCGACCAGAAGCCGGTGCTCGTGGCCCGGGTCTACTTCGAGCCGAATCTGGCCGGGCCGGGCGTTCCCTACAACGGAAACCTCGTCTATCCGGAACCCGTGACCGAACTGGGCTTCGCGCTGGCCGAGGCGCAGGTGACCTGGAGCAGCGTCGATGCGGCGGCCTTGACGACCAATACGCTCCGAAACGCCGAGCTGTGGCCCGTGATGTACGACATTGACAACAACGGTTGGATCGGACCGGGCGATCTGTCGTACTTCGCCGCCGCCTACGGCCATGGGGCGGGCGAGCCGGGAGTCGTCTTCTCGTACGCCTGTGATTTCGACCGCAACGGGACGGTGGGACCGGGCGATCTGAGCTACTTCGCGTCGGTCTATGGGCGGCGGCCGACCGACGAGGGACGACTCAACTACCCGTGGAACTTCCCCGACGCTTGGCGTGTGTCGGGCGAAGCGTCGGTGCCGTTGCTCTTCGGCGATGGCGAGCCGGACTGCGACGATTCGGCGGACGCCGCTTCTGGCGACGACGATGCGTCGTCGGATCTCTATCGCGACGCAGCCGTCGGCCATGCCTTGGCCTCGACTCAGCCGTCGCAAAGCGTCGCGCGTCGCAAGCTGGCCGCGGTCGATTTGCTCATGGGGCTCTAC
Organism: Planctomycetaceae bacterium; assembly: GCA_003532715.1. Lineage (GTDB taxonomy): Bacteria > Planctomycetota > Planctomycetia > Pirellulales > Thermoguttaceae > UBA11386. The sequence goes on along the minus strand of DOEZ01000598.1, from coordinate 72 downwards.
AACCGCCAACGGTAGTGCGTCGGCGAGGCGGGTCAAGACGATGTAGGGTGGGTCGAGACGGTGTAGGGTGGG
>DOEZ01000563.1 GCA_003532715.1 Planctomycetaceae bacterium | reverse complement strand
TGCCCGCGCATTACCTGGTCTATCGCGACGGGAAGATGTCGATGGGCCGGTACTGGGACCCCGACTTTAACTCCGAGCGGCGACCGACCTACCGCGACGCGTGCGCCGAGCTGCGCGAGACGCTGACCGAGGCCGTCCGCGCGCGGCTGCAAAGCGACGTGCCCCTGGGGGCCTTTCTTTCGGGCGGGGTCGATTCGACGATCATCGCCGGACTGATGCAAAAGTTGAATCCCGAGCCGGTGCGAACCTTTTCGATCGGGTTTCCGGTTGCCGAATACGACGAGACGCGCTACGCCCGACTCGCGGCCCAAAGCCTCGGCACGCGGCACGAGGAATTCCGGGTCGAGCCGAGCGCGGTCGAGGTGCTCGACCGACTGGTGTGGCATTTCGACGAGCCGTTCGCCGACAGTTCGGCCGTGCCGACCTGGTATGTGTCGGAATTAACGCGGAAGCACGTCACCGTGGCGCTCACCGGCGACGGGGGCGACGAGCTTTTTGCCGGCTACCCTCGCTACCACGCGGTGCAGTTGGCCGACTGGTTCGACCGGCTGCCCGACGCCGCCAGAAATATCCTGGCAAGCAACGTCTGGCAGAAACTGCCGGCCAGCCCGCGGCAGAAGTCGGTTCTTCGGCGGTGGAAGCGGTTCGTCGAGGTATTGGGCCAGTCGCCGCTACGACGCTACCTCGACTGGATTGCCATTTTCAACGACGCACGACGAAGCGACCTCTACGATGATTCGTTTCTGGATCGACTTCCCAACATCGATCCGATCGAGTGGCTCTGGGCGGCCGCCGCGCGGAGTGCCGGCCGCGACCCCGTCACCATGATCAGCCTGACCGATCTGGTCACCTATTTGCCGTGCGATTTGATGAACAAGGTCGACATTGCGTCGATGGCCCACGGGCTGGAGTGCCGCCAGCCGTTTTTGGACCACCGCGTGGTCGAATGGGCCGTCGGACTGCCGCTCGAATACAAGATGCGGTGGGGCCGGGGAAAACGTATTCTCCTGGATACGTTTGCCGATCTGGTCCCCCGGCCGATCCGCCGCCGACCGAAGATGGGCTTCGGCGTGCCGCTGGACGCTTGGTTTCGCGGCCCGTTGGCGGGATTCTCGCGCGAGATTCTGCTCGATCCGCTCACCTGCTCGCGGGGATTTTTTCGCACCGAATCGGTCGAAGGATTGCTCGACGACCACCAAGCCGGCCGGTTCGATCATAGCTATCGCCTCTGGGCCTTGTTGGTTTTCGAGTTGTGGCACCGTCGCTGGATCGATCGACAATACTAACCCGATCTTCCCTCACCGCATGAACAAACCGCGCTTTCGCGAATAACCGACGACTTGGAAAGAACCGCATATCTGGTAAGCTGTAAGAGTCGTAAGTGTTCTTTCGACGACTTAAAATGTCCTGGACTCGCCCAAGGGACCGATAGATTGGGAATCGGAGGGATGGAAACAAGAACCATTATCGAACCGGCGAGGGAATCGGTGATGAAAAACACGCTGGCGGTCATTCTGGCGGGCGGCAAGGGGTCGCGTCTCGAACCACTCACCCGCGACCGCGCCAAGCCGGCCGTTCCGTTTGGCGGCGCCTATCGGATTGTCGATTTCACGCTGTCGAATTGTCTGAACAGCGGCATCCGAAAGATCCTGCTGCTGACGCAGTACAAGGCCGCCAGTCTGACGCGGCACGTCCACCGCGGTTGGCAGACCTACTTCTGCCGCGAATTGGGCGAATTCGTCGACGTCGTCCCCCCGCAGCAACGCATCGACGAGCACTGGTATCGCGGCACGGCCGACGCCGTCTATCAGAACATCTACACGATGGAGAAGGAACACGCCGAATACACGGTGATCCTGGCGGGCGACCACATCTACAAGATGAACTACCGCAAGATGGTCGAGTCGCACGTCGAAAACCGGGCCGACCTGACCATCGGCGTGCTTCGCGTTCCGGTCGACGAGGCGCGCCACCGCTTCGGCGTCATGGAAATCGACGCCGACGAACGCGTCATCGACTTCGCGGAGAAGCCGGCCGAACCGCGCGCCATCCCCGGCGATCCGGAGTACTGCTACGCCTCGATGGGCATTTACGTCTTCACGACGCGATTTCTCTTCGAGCAGTTGTGCCAGGACGCGACGCGGCCGGGCAGCACCCATGACTTCGGCGGCGACCTCATCCCATCGATCATCCACACGCACCGGGTCTTCGCCCACCCGTTCCTCGACGAAAATCGCAAGACGAGCGCCTACTGGCGCGACGTCGGAACGCTCGACGCCTATTACGAGGCCAACATGGACCTGGTGAACGTCGATCCGCTCTTGAACATCTACGACGACCAGTGGCCGCTGCGGACCTTCCTGCCCAACTTCCCGCCGCCCAAGTTCGTCTTCGCCGGCGAGCAGCGCCGCGGCTACGCCATGGACAGCATCGTCTGCCTCGGCTCGATCATCTCCGGCGGCCAGGTTCGCCGCTCGATCCTCGGGTCGAACACGCGGGTCAACAGCTACGCCAAGATCGACGACTCGATCCTCTTCGAGGGAGTCAACATCGGACGCCATGCCAAGGTTCGCCGCGCCATCATCGACAAGGGCGTGCATTTGCCCGAAGGATTCGAAGTCGGCTACGATCGGAACGTCGATCTCCAACGCGGGTTCACCGTCACCGAAACCGGCGTAACGGTCATCGCCAAGACCGACGGCCTCGAACATTTCAATGACGATGCCGACACAAGCGAAATGGCCGAGACGGTGTCCGAAGAAGTCCGCTAACACGGTTGAGGGGCGCGACGCCAATTCCCCACGAGGCCGCACCATGCCTTCGCGAGTTTGTTTCCGGCTTGCCCCAACGCTGATCGTCGGCCTGATGGTCGTAGGCGTCGTTTCGGCCGAAACGGCCGTTTTTCGGGTCCTGCCCGAGGGCAAACAGCCCGACGATCGGCGGCTCGGCCGGCTAGTCCACCTGAGCAAGGACTACTTCCCCTTCACGCCTCCCGCGACGCCCGAACAATGGGCCGAGCAGTCCGAACGAATCGGCCGCCGCGTGAAGGTGGCCGCGGGAATCTGGCCGATGCCGACCAAGACTCCCGCCAACGCCGTCGTCCACGGGCTCGTCGACCGCGGCGACTACACGGTCGAGAAAGTGTATTTCGAGAGTGTTCCGGGCCATTTCGTCACGGGCAACCTCTACCGACCCAAGGGCCGCGAAGGCAAACTGCCCGGCGTGCTCTGCCCCCACGGGCACTTCGCCAACGGTCGCTTCTACGACCTGGGCGCGAACGACGTCCGGTGGTCGCTCGTGCGCGGCGAGGAACGGTTCGAGGTGGGCGGCCGTTCGCCCCTTCAGTCGCGATGCGTTCAACTCGCCCGAATGGGCTGCGTCGTGTTCCACTACGACATGGTCGGTTACGCCGACAGCCGCCAGGTGGGCCACTACGCGGGCGTGCGGCCGGAGATGAACACACCCGAGCGGTGGGGCTACTACAGCCCCGGGGCCGAGGCTCGTTTGCAGACCCTTTTCGGCCTGCAAACGTACAATTCGATCCGGACGCTCGACTGGTTCGCCGAACTGCCCGACGTCGATCCCGCGCGAATCGCGGTGACCGGCTGCAGCGGCGGCGGGACGCAGACCTTCGTACTCTTGGCGGTCGATCCGCGGCCGGCGGTCGCGTTTCCCGCCGTCATGGTTTCGACGGCCATGCAGGGCGGCTGCACGTGCGAGAACGCCTCGTATCTGCGGATCGACTGCGGCAACGTCGATATCGCCGCGCTAGCCGCCCCTCGCCCCCTGGGCATGACCGGCGCCGACGACTGGACCAAGGAAATCGCCGCGAAGGGCCTGCCCGAGCTGAAACGGCTCTACAAAATGCTGGGCGTCGAGGATCGGGTCATGGCGCGGCCGCTGGTCCATTTTCCACACAACTACAACTACGTCTCGCGAGCCGTGATGTACCACTGGCTCAACAAGCATCTGGGACTCGGCTTCGACGAGCCGATCGTCGAGGAAGACTACCAGCCACTTTCGATTGCCGAAATGAGCGTCTGGAACGACGACCATCCGAAGCCGCCTTCCGGACCCGAATACGAACGCTCGCTGCTCGAATGGATCACGGCCGACTCCGACCGACAAATGGCCCAGCTCGTTCCGACCGATCGGGCTTCGCTCGAACGGTTTCGCGAGGTCGTCGGCGGGGCGGTCGACATCATGATCGGCCGCGGCCTGCCCGCTGCCGGCGAGGTCGTCGCCGTCGGCCGCGAAGACGGCGAGCTCGGCGAGTGGCGCATGAGCCGCATGTTGCTGCGCGAGCAAAGCCGAAACGAAGAAATTCCCGCCGTTTTGCTCGAACCCAAGGGCGACTACGATCGGGTGATCGTCTGGATCGACCGCAAGGGGAAGCAGGGGATGTTCGGCGACGATGGAATGCCTCGCCGCGAGATCGAGGGCTTCCTCTCGGCCGGGGCCGCCGTCCTGGGCGTCGATCTGTTCGGCCAGGGCGAATTCACCGAGGACGGAAAACCGTTGGCCAAGGCCCCGATGAATCGCGACGGCGACAAACCAACGCAAGCCTACGCGGGCTACACATTCGGCTACAATCCGCCCGTCTTCTCGGCGCGCGTGCATGACGTGCTCAAGGCGGTCGCCTTCGCCCGGCAACTTGCGAAACCCGAGCCGCGTGTTTGGCTCTTCGGTCTCGACGGCGCGGGGCATTGGGTCGCCGCCGCCCGAGCCCAGGCGGGCGACGTCGTCGAGCGCGCGGCGATCGATACGGCCGGCTTCCGTTTCGCCGACGTGGCAGCCTGCGACGATCCCGATTTCCTGCCCGGCGGAGCGAAATATCTCGACCTGCCCGGCATCATCGCCCTTTCGGCGCCGCATCCGGTTTGGCTCCTCGGTGAGACCGAAGTCCCGCCGGTCGTGAAGGCCGCCTACGAAGCGTCGGGCCACCCCGAATCGCTCCAGAAGACGCACATCGCACCCGACGGCAGCACGACGGCGCCATTTTGATGCGATAACGTCGGGTTGCCCTGCTCGCTTTGCCATCCCCCCTGGCCGGCGGACCGAAAGGGGAGTAAACTGGCTGTCCAAGCGTGGCGCCGCGGCGAGCAAGCACCCGTTGGGCCGCGAATCGAGCGGGCTCCCTCCTTGGTTTCATTGATACGCCCATGGGTCAATCGTTCTCCGACTACCGCCTCTTCCTGCGCGAGTTCCGGCGGAATTATCACACGACCGGGGCGATTCTGCCCAGCGGCCGGCGTCTGTCGACGGCATTGGCTCGCTACGTGGGAGGCGATCCACGAGGTCAGCGCGTGCTCGAAGTGGGACCGGGCACCGGCGCGGTCACCCGGCACATTGCACCGAAACTCGGCCCGAACGACCGGCTCGACCTGGTGGAACTCAACCCCAGCTTCGCCGAGTCGCTCCGCGTGGCCCTAGCCAACGACCCGGTCCTTCGCACGGTTGCCGACCGTACTCGCGTTTTGGAAATGGCCGTCGAGCAGCTTCCCGATGACACGCGCTATGACGTAATCGTCTCGGGTCTGCCGCTGAACAACTTCTCGGTCGACGCGGTTGGGTCGATCCTCGACACGTTTCGCGTCTTGCTCGCGCCAAACGGAACCCTTTCGTTCTTCGGGTATATTGCCATCCGCCGCGTCAAGGCGTTGGTCAGCGGTCGCGATCAGCGCGAGCGGCTTCGCGGCATCGGCCGGACCCTGGGCGATTTCCTCGACGGGAACGAGATCCGCCGCGACTGGATCTGGCTGAACGTCCCCCCGGCCTGGGTCCATCACGTTCGGCTGTCGTAACCAACGAAAAAACCCCGCACTCGACCGTGTTAACGTGTCGAGCGCGGGGTAGCGGAGTATGTGATCGACCGGTTCCTTGGAGCCGCTTGTGCGGATCGCCTCGTTAGAACACGTCGAGAACGAAATGGTGGCCCTGATGATACCGGCGGCCTTGGGGATAGTAGTTCTGCCACTGCTTGTTGTAAACCGGGATTCGCATTTCGGGCGGATACCGATAATAGAGGCTCTCGCTGCTCCGGTAGTAGTCCACGCCCCAGAAGTTCTGCGGGTAGTAGACGTACGGATAGTGGTAGAATCGGTTCCAGTCCTGGGTGTTATAGGACCGGCCCCATTGACGTCCGTAAGCCTCCTGGGCCTGGGCGTCGGATGCGCTCAAAAGCGCGACGAAAGCGGCTGCGCAAAGCAGCACTAGCATGGTCCGGCGGATCATGAGTTTCCCCCCTGGAAACATGGGTACGGTTAATTCGGCCGGCGCGCCGCATCGACGCAACAACCGACTGGGTCAGGCAGTGTGGCAGTGTCGTTCGGGGAAAAGGCGGATTTCGGGCCGCCCGACCGGGCCGCCCAACGTCCACCGGTCGGGACCAATCGCGCCGCGGGCTTTTCCCCCATTGGTAACTTCTTCGGCACGCCTCGACGCCCGCATTTAGTGAATATCCGACACAAGCGGCATAAACGACGTAACCCCAACCGTCTCGGGGGCCCGCGGGTTCGGGGCCATGACAGGTCGTTTCGCCGTGCCCGGCCCGCTCCGACCGTGCCCCGGCGGCGATCCGGCGAGCCCCATTGACCGGGCGGCGAGAATCGCGAAACTAGTAGACAGAGGTTCACGAAGAAGGATCGAGCCATGATCTTCGTTCATACGGCCGACTGGCAAATCGGCATGAAGGCCGCGCATGCGGGCACGGTTGCCCAGAGGGTTCGCGATGCGCGGTTCGACGCCGCCCGGCGAGTCGTCGAACTGGCTCGCCAGCGCCAGGCCGATTTCCTCGTTCTCGCCGGCGACACGTTCGAGGACAACGCCGTCGATCGGAAGCTGGTCCAGCGCGTGGCCGACACACTGGCCGCGTTCGCCGGGCCGGTGTACCTCCTGCCAGGCAACCACGACCCGCTGGTTCCCGGCTCGGTCTGGGAACATCCGGCGTGGGCCGCGTGCGACCATCTGCACATTCTCGCCCAACCCGAGCCGATCGACGTCCCCGGCGGCCGGCTCTATCCGTGCCCACTGTTCGAGAAACACGGGGCGGCCGATCCGACCGTCGGGCTCGCCGCGGCCGACGACCAACGGATCGCCGTCGGCGTGGCACACGGTTCGGTCGAGGGCATTCCGCAGGATCGGCCCGAATTTCCCATCGCCCGCGACGCGGCGACTCGCGCCGGGCTCGACTATCTGGCCTTGGGCCACTGGCACTCGACGGCCACCTACGACGGCCGCATGGCCTATTCGGGCACGCACGAAACGACCAAGTTCAACGAGCGCGACAGCGGCAACGCCTTGCTGGTCGAAATCGACAGCCGCGGGGCCCTGCCGCGGCTGACCACGCTCCGCACGGGCGGCCTGACCTGGCTGTCGCTAGAGGAACCGATTCGCGCCGAGGGCGACCTCGCACGGGTTCGCGAAAAAGTCGAATCGATCGCCGACTCGGAGCGAACGCTCTTGGAAATCGCCTTGCATGGCGTGCTGCATGCGGCCGACCGCGACGAGCTCTCGCGGATCGACGAAATCGCCGCTGCCCGGTCGCTCTTCCACCGGATCNNCCGTTTGCTGCCCGCGCCCGAGGACGACCGGTGGCTCGACGACTTGCCCGACGGACCGATTCGCGCGGCGGCGCGGCGATTGCAGAAGTGGGCCAATTCCGAAACGCCGGACGGAACGCTCGAAGCCGTTGCGTCCGAAGCTGTCGCGCCCGAGGTGGCCGCTCGCGCCCTGTTCGATCTCTATGCGATCGCCAGCGGAGGCCGCCGATGATCCTTCGCAAGTTGAGCGTCGAGGGCTGGCGGTGTTTCGCAAACCCGATGGAACTCGGCCCGCTGGACGACCGAATCAACGTAATTCACGGCCCCAACGGCGCGGGCAAATCGACGCTCATGGGAGCGATGATTCGCGGGCTGATGGACAACCATGCGCTCGGGGGCAAGGCGGCCGACGCGCTCCGGTCGTGGGGACGCGATCTCACGCCCAAAATCGTCCTCGAATTGGAGCACGACGGCCATCGGCTGCGACTGGCCAAGCAGTTCCTCGACAAGCCGTCGTCCGAGTTGAGCCGTTGGGAAGGCGAACAGTGGGTTCGCCTGGCCGAAGGCCGCGCGGCCGACCAGCGAGCCCGAGCCATGCTCGACGGCAGCCTGCCCAGCCGCGGCCTCACGAGCGAGGAACACTGGGGACTGGCCCAGGTCCTTTGGGCGCCCCAAGGCAAGCTGCAACTGGCCGATTTGGCCGGCGGTGTCGCCGGGGCGATTCGCGAGTCGCTCGGCGCGCAAATCGCCGACCCGCGAACCGACGCAATCGAAAGGCTGGTCGGCGAGAAATACGATCAGGTGTTCAACAGAAAAACCGGCGCACTCAAGCGAGGCGAGAAGAACGCCAGTAAAGCCGTTCGGCTCGAACGCGAATTGGAACAAGCCGAACAAGAACGCGAGAAGCTTCTGAGAAGGGTCGACCAATTCGAGGAGTTGAGCCGCCAGATCGCGGATTTCGCCCGCCGGCGCGACGAACTGGCCGAGGCGGAGCGTCAACTGGCCGGCGAAGTCGCCCAACTCAGAACGCTGGCCGAGTCGTACGACCGTCTGAAGCACGAGCAGGCACGGCAAAGCAAGGAACTCGAAGCGGCCGACGCTCGCTACAATCAGTTAAAGAGCCATCTCGCCGCGATCGACGCGGCGCAAGAAGAACAACGCAAGTTGGCCGACGATATCGCCGCGCTCGACGCGAAACGCCCCGGGCTCGACGAGCGATGGACGCGGTGTCTGGCCGAGGAGAGCGAAACGACGAAGCTGCTCGATGAGTTGGCCGCGCGTCGAGAACGGATCAAGACGGGGCGCGACGCGGCCGACCGAGCGATTCGGTACGCGGAGGCCAAAAAACGACTTGCCGAACACGATCGGGTGTTGGGCGAGGCCGCCGGGTTGCACGCGACGCTCGAACGGCTCGCCCGACAGCGCGAGGCGCTCGTCGCCCCCGACACACAGTGTCTCCGCGCGATCAAGACGGCCGTCGCGCGACGCGACGGCACGCGAGCCGAACTGCGCGCCGCCATGATTAGCGTCACGATCGAGCCCGAATCCAACTTCGAAATCGACGTCGAGCAAGCCGTCGAGCCGGGCAGGCGCGAGGCCGCGCCGGGCGAACCGATCGATTTGGCCGGCTCGCCCGCCGTCGTGTTTCGGATTCCGGGCGTCGGCCGGTTCCGCACGACCGGACCGACCGGCTCCGTCGAGGACGTCCGCCGCACGTTGGACGGGGCCGAGGCCGAGTTGGCCGCGTTGGTCGCAGGATTCGCCTCCGACGATCCGGCCACGCTCGAATCGCTCCACGATGAGGCGGCCGCCCTCGATCAACAGGTTTCGACGACCCGGGCACAATTGCACGGTCTGTTGGGCGCGGACACCGTCGACGCGATTCATGCGCGACGCGACGAGGCGGCCACTCTAGTCGCCCAGATCGAAGCGGCCTTTCCCGACTGGGCCGCGACACCGCCCGACGCCGAGGCGCTGGGCGCGATGGCGAAAGAACTCCAACTGCAATTCGACATCGACANNAAGGCCCGACTCGCCGCCGAATCAGAACGCAACCAAGCCGAATCACGCGCCGCCGACCGCCGCGCGTCGCTCGACAAAGTCACCAAGAGACTCGACGCGCTGCTCCAATCGAACAGCGCGGGCCCAACCGAGGCGGAGCAGCGGACGGAACTCGAACAGCGAGCCATGTCCGTCCTCGCGGCCAAGGGGCAATTTCGTCAGACGTCCGCGCGGCTCGAAGCATTCGCCGACGATCCAAACGAAAAACTGCGCAAAACTGAGGAACAACTGACCCAGATTCACAACACGGCTCGCGATCGACAGCTAGAACAAACCCAATTGATCGGCCAGCTCAACAACCTCCAGAACGAAGGACCCGCTTCGGCGTTGAATGAAATCGAGGAGCGGATCGCCTGTCTGGGCGAGGACATCGCGGTCGAACGGCTGGCCAACGACGCCACACAACTGCTCTTCACAACGCTGCGCGAGTGCCGCAACGAGGCCGTCGGCGCGGTGATCGGCCCCGTCCAACGACGAGCGACCGACCTGCTGGAGCGAATCGCGGGCCGGCGGCTCGGCACGGTCGGGTGCGACGAGTCGTTTCTGCCCAAGCAGATATCGCCCGACGGGCTGACCCAATCGGTCGAAATCGACGAGACCTCGGGCGGCGAGCAGGAGCAGATCCATTTGGCCGTCCGTCTCGCCCTGGCGGAAGTCCTTCTCGGCGACCAGCGACAGACGGTCGTCTTGGACGATATTCTGACGGCCACGGACGACGATCGACTGCGGCGAGTCTTGGCCATCCTCGACGAAACGGCCGAAAAGTGCCAATTGGTCATCTTCACCTGCCATCCCGAACGCTACGGCGGGCTGACCGGCGCGACGTTCTTCGACCTCGAATCGCTTCACGGCCGACCATGGCCGCCGGCATGATGGGCGGCGGAATATAGTCCAGGTCGATTTCGCCTCGACTCGAAATCACGAGGTCGTTGCCCGAGTGTTTCTCGTTGTTTTGTTGCCAACCCTGGAAATGGTCATCCGGCGACGGTAGAATCGGGTTGTCTGTGAATTCGTAAGAAAATCATTTTCTGTCCATATTGGTGGAGTGACGGCGTGAATTCGCGCGAGAGAGTGTTGACGGCCTTTGCCCATGAGCAGCCCGATCGGGTTCCGGCCTGGTGCGGCGCGTCGGTCGAGTTCTGGGCCAAGGCGAAACGCGAGCTGGACCTAGATGACGAGGGACTGTTGCTGCGCATGGGCGACGATTTTCGTCGCGTGTTCGCGCCCTATCGGGGGCCGGCCGTGGAACTGCCTCCCGGCGCGNNCGGCGTCGCGCGGAGCGGCATCGGCTACGGCCAACCGCTTTCCCACCCGCTGGCCGACGCGACGCTGCGCCAAGTGCATGAGTATCCCTGGCCCGACGCCTCGTTGGTCGACGTGTCGCGGGTGCGCGACGACGCGCTGCGTCACGGCGGACGATTCGCCATTCTTGGCGGCGATTGGTCGCCCTTCTGGCACGACCTGATCGACCTGCTCGGCATGGAGAACATGTATCTGAAGATGTACGACGAACCCGAGCTGGTCGACGCGGTTCTCGGGCACATGGTCGACTACTACGCCGAGGCGAGTCGCCGGACTTTCGACGCGGCGGGCGACGCGATCGACGTCTTTTTCATGGGCAACGACTTCGGCTCGATGCGAGGGCCGTTGCTCGGTGAAGACATGTTTCGCCGGTTCATCCTGCCCCATCTCAAGCGGCTCATCGACCTCGGCCACGACTACGGACTCCGAACGATGCTCCACTGCTGCGGCGGAGTCGCCGAGTTGATTCCCGCGATGATCGAAGTTGGGCTCGACGGCCTGCACGCGTTGCAGCCGACGTGTCGGGGGATGGACCTGGGCCGACTGAAGGCCGACTTTGGCGACCGGCTCCTGCTCAACGGGGGCATCGATTCGCATCACGTTCTGATCGAGGGAACGCCCGAGACGGTCTGTGACCAGACGCGCCGAGTCGTCGAACGGCTCATGCCGGGCGGCGGCTACGTGGCCGGCGCCAGCCACGACACGATCCTCGAAGAAACGCCCGTCGAAAACGTCCTCGCCATGTTCGACGCGATCCGCGAATTCGGCGTCTATGCCGACAAGCCTATTACGACGACGCACCGGATCGAGGCGGGACACTCTTCAGCGGCAGCGCGACAGGCGGCCCAGAAAACCACGCTCCGCCCCGTCTGAGCGGGCGGCCCAAGCGGTCCGGTCAAAAAACGGCTCCGTTTTCGCCAAGATCGCCTCTTGGTCGGCGAATGCATGGGTAAGACGGCCCTGAGAGGTCGATTTCGCGAGGCTCGCGTCCGGAGCAGGGCCGCCATCCCCGGAAGATGACGGTGACACGGGCCCCGAGAAGCGTATACTTACGCAAGCTCCGCGATGCGACGGGCGGTCGTATGCGCTGAATCGCAAACTATCCCAACACCCCCCGGCAGGAAGAAAGCCATGGAAACCATGAAAACGAGAATGAATGTTCTGTTCGTGTTGGCTGTCTTGTGTTCTTTCTTGGCGATCGGATCGATGGCCGAGGCGGCCGAAAGCGTGCTCGACGTGATTCCCGGCGATGCGTTGGGCTTCGGCGTCGTCAATCGCCTCGGCGCGACCGATGCCAAAATCGTTCGCCTGATCGAGCGGATGGGCATCTCCTTCGAAGGCACGCCCTTGGAAGCGATCAAACGAGCCGCCCGGGCAAGCAAGGGTTTGGACGACAAGGGATCTGTCGCCGTGATGTTCATGCCCGGCCCCAAGTCGGACGACATGCCGAAGCCGGCCATCCTGGTGCCGGTCGTCGATTATAACGAGTTTCTAGAGAACTTCGATACCGAGAAGTTGACCGACGAGATTCAGCGCGTTGAGTTGCCCAACGGACAGGCCCTCGTCGCACATAAGAACGGCCACGCCCTGTTGGTTCAGTCCGGCGACCAGGAACTGCTCGAATCGATTCTTGCGAACGAAACGTCGATTGCCAAGCAAGTGGCCCCCTGGGCTGCGTGGATCGACGAATCGGACGCATCGGCCGTCCTCACCGGCCGCGCCATCAAGATGTTGGCCGACACGATCAGCAAAAAAATAGACGAGATGAAGCCCATGTTCGAAACCATGGGTCCACAGGGCGAGCAAGCGATCGCGGGCTTCGCGATGTATCAAAAAGCATTCGCCCTGATGGGCCGCGAGGTCGACATGGCCGGAATCGGTGTCGTCATCGAGCAAGACGGCTCGGTCCGTCTCACCAGCCTCGGCCGCATGGACCCCGACGGCACGCTAGCCGATTCGTTCAAGGACGTCCCCGCCCTGCCTCATAACATCTGGACCGGAATCCCCAACGAGCCGTTCGCCTTCGCCGCGGCCGGCGCGATGCCCAAGGGACTCATCGAGGGGCTTATGGAATTCTCGATGAACGCCATGAAGGGTGGTCCGAACATCTATCAACTCGACGAAGCGCGGATGAAACAAATGACCGAAATGTCGGTCGAGATGATGAAAGGCGTCCAAGGTATGTCGTTGGCGATGGGCGTCGTTGAAAAGGGACAACCTCTTTACCTGAAAACCACGGGCGCGTATTGGGTCGACGACAGCGAGGCGTTCCTAAAGAGGTATGTCGAACTGATCAATTCGATGACCCAACTGACCGACGAGGCGAAGTCGCCGCTGGCAAACATGACCGCCGTGCCCGTCGAAATCGCGGGTCGCAACGGGCTGGAAGTGACCATCGACCTTTCGGCCATGTACGACCAGCCCGAGCTGGCCCAGTTCGCTCCGCTGTTCCAGGCGATGTTCGGGCCGGAGATCGCGATGAAGACCTACTTGGTGGCCGCCGACGCAAAGACGATCGTACTTGCGTACCTCGACAAGGATCGCGCGGCCGACGCAGTCAAGGCGACCGGGCCGTCCGCCAACCTCGACGCGTCACCTGCCGTGGCCGCCATGATCCGCCGACTGCCGACCGACGCCCAGTGGATCGGCGTCTGGAGCCCCCAGGGCACGATTCAACTCGTGCAAGCGATGCTCGCGGGCTTTGCACCGGAAGGCACGGACATCTCGCTGCCCGACTTCCCCGAAACGCCGCCGGTTGGTTTCGCGATGAAGGCCTCACCGGACGAGGTCCGCAAGGAACTCCTGATTCCGATCGAGGTGATCAAGGCGATATCGGCGTACTTGCCGCAACTCCAACAAACGATGATGCCGCAAGCCGTGCCGACGCATTGATCGTTCGGTTCCCTCGCTCGCGGCGACAACTCCTAGCCCGAAGGCTTGCACTGCGATCGCCCTCTAGCCCAAAGGGCTTCCAATA
>DOEZ01000508.1 GCA_003532715.1 Planctomycetaceae bacterium | reverse complement strand
CTTTTTACGCGATTGCTTGCCCGGTCTCCACGATCGCCCGCTCGTCTTTGGGTGGCTGCCGTTTCCCTTCGGGTGGTGGAACCCCCGAGATTTGCCTCGGCCCCGGCCTTAACCTATGGTTGGAAAACAAGCGACGGGGCGAAAACGGCTGATTGTCAGACGATTGATCTTCGGTTCACCCTGGAGAGGAATCTTGAGCACGGACCACGTCACCGCGAAGCAGCACCAGATTGTCGATGCTCTGGACGATCTGGAACGTCTGAGCCACCAGGAGGGTTTGCTAGTCGGCCAGGTCATGACCGGCCGGCCCAGTTGCATCACCCCCGACACGCCTCTCCTGAAGCTTCTTAACTTGTTTCACGCCAAGCAGTTCCGTCATCTGCTCGTCGTCGACGACGACGGGGTCCTAATCGGCGTGATCAGCGATCGCGACGTAATGCGATGCCTGGGGCCTGAACGGTCTCCCAATGCGGCCGTTCTCAATCGTATTACGGCTCGCAACATCATGAGCACGGACCTTATCACGGCGACGCCGGGCACATCGCTCGACAGAGCGGTCACCCTGATGATCGACCACGGCATCAGTTGCCTGCCGGTCCAGATCGATTCGACGCTCGTGGGCATTCTGACGAACACCGATCTGAATGTGATGCTCCAGGTGCTGTTGCAGTCGATACCATGGTCGTCGTCGGCGGAATTGGTGAAAACGGCACCATTTCATCGTCACAATTGACCCAACGCGACTCCGATCGACAGGCGAGCGCGCCGCTTGTGCCGGGCGTGGCTGTGGTAGCCGATCTGCCGGTTCTTGCGGATAGTCTCGCTGTGTTACGGCCAATAAAATGCTTCGGTCGCAGTGTCGTTGCCGGCCGATAGCGTTGAGTAGCCATTCGTGAATCGCCGCCCGCCGACCTGACGGCCAAAAAATGCGTTTTCAACACGGAGAGAAAGCCATGAAGAAGAAGGACACCTATCGCGTCGTGACACGGGGAACCGACGGCCGAATCTTGATTCGAGATTACGACAACGAAGACGCGTTGCAGAAACGTCACATTCAGATTGGCGTGGACGATTGCAGCACCGATCTCGACCTTCGCGGGCTGCCCGTCTTTCGCGGCCTCATCGGTCCGATCCCCGAGGGGACCAACGTCATTCGTTACGAGTCGCCCGAAGTCTTCGAGACACTGACCAAGGAATGGACGATTGAGAAGCCGCAGCGCCGCGCCTCGCGTCCTCGCGGTCGCAGAACTCCCGCCAGCTCCGACGTGACGACCTGATCGCGGCGATTCTCGGAGGTTTCCGGCGTCGGAACGCCACCTCGCCAATCCGTCACCGCTGCACGGAGTTCGAGCTGCGCCAAGCCGTGTTCGTACCCTGACGGGGCGGATCGTTGTCGTGTCGAGCAACACCGCCGATCGACCCCGTCGGGCGATGAATCGGGACCATTTGCGCGGTTCGTGCCGGCTCGGTCCATGGTACGGTTGTCCTGGCCGGGGCGGCACTTGCCACGGGAACCATGGTCATCGTGGGGCCGCCGACCGCCACCCGGCTGATCACCTCTTCCTCGACCATCCGCTGCGTGGTAACGGGCACGTTCACCACTCGCTGCTCGGGTACGACGCGACGAGACACCACCGGGACCTTGACGGTCTCGGTCGACGACTCCCAGCGGGTGTAGGGCACCTGGCGGTAGGCAAGATAGGGTTGCGAGAACGGGTTCCACCGATCGGCCCAAAACGCTTCCCAGCGATACTCGGTCACCTTGGTCCAACGCTGCTGGACCGTGTCGCGCACCTCCGTAATGTTTTGTTCGCGGTAGACCGTCTGCGTCGATTGCTGGGTTTTGGTTTCGTACACCGGACGCTGGACGACGCGACGCGTCTCGCGATAGGTTACGCCGTCCTTTTCAAAATAGCGTACTTCCTCGCTGCCCCAGCAGGGCAAAGAGGCGAATAGAACGAGCAGGATTGCGGAAGCGGTTTGGCGAGCCAACATCGTTTGTCCTCCAGACATGCCCGGTTCTTGCCATTTCGCACCCATTCTCGTCCTGGGCGACCTCCCCAGGGGACGGGGCCTTTGGCACTAACGCCTCTCCATGTGAGCATAGGGTCTCTTGGTGTAATCGGAGTTTTCGGACTAGATGCATTAGCCGGTAGGCTTTTATCACCCTGTATGGGTATTCAGGTTCCATACGACCAGTGGGGTCTTGCCAAACGACCGGGTGTGCGGCATCCTGATAGGAGAGAACAGGTTCCATCACACGCAACACTAGCGACAGGACGGACACGAAGATGTTCGATGAGCGGCTGCTCGACACCCTGGTCTGTCCCGAAAACCGGATGCGGCTGGCGACGGCCGATACGGACCTTCTGGAACGCGTCAATCGGGCAATAGCTCGGGGAGTTGTAGTCAACAGGGGGGGGCACGTCGTCACCGAACCGTTGGCAGCCGCTCTGCTCCGCCAGGATGGGAGACTGCTCTATCCGGTCGTCGATGACATTCCTGTCATGTTGCTCGACGAAGCCGTCGCGTTGGATTCGCTTCCTTAACCGATTTGCCCGGGAGCACGCCGAAGATGGCCGAACCGACTATTTTCAAACGGATTATCGATCGGGAAATTCCGGCCAAGATCGTCTACGAGGACGACCTTTGTCTGGCGTTCGAAGACATCCACCCCCAAGCGCCGATCCATTTGGTTCTCATTCCAAAGAAGGAAATCGCCACGGTTGACGACGTCGGTGAGGATGACGTTCCGATTGTGGGTCATCTTCTGTTTGCCGCGCGCAAAGTCGCGAGCCAACTCGGGCTCGACGACGGCTACCGACTGGTGCTCAATTGCGGCAAGAACGCGGGGCAGGAGGTGATGCACCTGCACTATCATCTGCTCGCCGGGCGTCCTTTCGGGTGGCCGCCGGGGTAGTGTTGATTGCGGTTCTCACTTGCCGCGCGACGAGTATATCCGGTTGGTCGTGGTCGAGGCCGCGGGCGTGCTCACGTTCAGCGAGGCGTGTACCCCGGTGGTCGCGGCGGCCATCCCGCGAGCCGTCGCGGCCGTGCTCGACGAACTCGAGCAGCTTTGTCGAGGCGACGTGTCCGACGCCGGGGACAAATGAGTCGGCCCGCGTGCCGATCGCCGGTTTACGATATTTCGGGGAGGCGGCTCGGGCGAGCCCTGCCATGAATGGGTCCAAACGGTATAATGTTTTTGCCTGAACGAGAAAATCAATACAAAAGGCCGTTCCCGTGCATGAATTGTCCATCGTCGAGACCCTGATTGAACAAGTCGAGAGCGAGGTCCGCCGGTCGGGCCACGACGGGGACATCGTTGGTTTGGACCTTGCAATCGGGCGTCTGTCGGGCATCAACGTCGACTCGATTCGGTTTGCTTTCGAGTTGCTGTCGCCGGACACGCTGCTGCGGCGCGCCGACTTGCGGATTATCGAGCCGAAGGCGGCCTGCCGATGCGAGCAATGCGGGGCGCGAACCGAGATCGACGACCTGGTCGCCGAATGCCCGGCCTGCGGTGGCCGACGGATTACGTTCGAGGGCGGCCAAGAATTGTCCCTGGAAAGCATTGAACTGGAAGACTGAAAGAGGCGAGCCATGAAAATTGTCACCGCGAAAAAGATCCTCGTCGCCAACGACCAAATTGCCTCGCGGAATCGCGACCGATTCAACCGGGCGGGCGTGCTGACCGTCAACATCGTCGGCTCGCCGGGTTGCGGCAAGACGACCCTATTGGAGGCACTCTTCGCGAAACTCGGCGGGCGCGTCGCCCCGGCGGTGATCGAAGGCGACTTGGCCAGTTCCATCGACGCCGAGCGGATCGAGCGGTTGGGCATTCCGGTCGTTCAGATCAACACCATGGGAGCCTGTCATCTCGACGCCTCGATGGTCGCCGAGGCCGTCGAGGGAATCCCGCTGGACCACGTCAAGGTGTTGGTAATCGAGAACGTCGGCAATCTCGTCTGCACCGCCGGGTTCGACCTGGGCGAACATCTTCGCGTCGTGATCCTCAGCGTCAGCGAGGGCGACGACAAAGTGGCCAAGTATCCGACCATCTTCCGCAAGTCCGACGTCTTGGTGATTACCAAGACCGACGTGCTGCCCAACAGCAACTTTCAGGTTGACCGCGTGAAGGAAGACCTGCGCCGGTTGGCGCCCAATGCCCGGGTCTTTCTCGTGTCGGCACTGGCCGACCAAGGCGTCGACGAATTGGCCGATTGGATTGTCGAGAGTGCCGCAACGCCGCGATGAATCGGCTGGGGTTCAATTGCCTGACAACGGTTCGGCCGAGTCGGTGCAGCGGCGTCCCAGCGAGATACCCGGTGAAGGATGGAGCGAGAAATGCCGAAGGAACAAGACGTTCTGTCATTGACACGCGAGTTGATCGCTTTCAACACGATCAATCCTCCGGGGAGGGAATTGCCTTGCGCCGAGTATCTCGGTCGAATCCTCGAAGACGCCGGGTTTCGAATAGAATATCATAGCCTCGCCGAGGAGAGAGCGAGTCTGATCGCGACGATCGAGGGTCACGGCGACGGGCTGCCGCTGTGTTTCACTGGACATACCGACACGGTCCCTCTCGGCGCGGTCCCGTGGACGAGGGATCCGTTTGGCGGCCAGATCGAGGGCGACAAGCTCTACGGCCGTGGTTCGACCGACATGAAGGGCGGCTTGGCGGCCATGATCGTCGCAGCGACGAGGCTTGCGCGAATCGCCAACCGAAAGGCCGGGCTGACGCTGGTCATCACCGCAAGCGAGGAGAATGCATGCCGTGGATCGCTTCACCTGACCACGCTTGGCGGCGTTTTGGGCAATGCCGGGGCTGTCGTCGTTGGCGAACCAACATCGAATTATCCCCTGATCGGACACAAGGGAACCCTTTGGATCGAGGCACGCGCGACGGGCGTCACCGCGCACGGCTCCATGCCCGATCAAGGCGTGAACGCCATCTACAGAATTGCCCGAGCCGTCGGCAAGTTGGAGAAGTTTCGGTTCGACACGGCGCCGCATCCGGTTCTGGGCTCGCCGACACTGAACGTGGGCACCATCGTGGGTGGAATGAACGTTAACTCGGTCCCCGACCGCGCGACGATCGGCATCGACGTTCGGACCGTCCCTGGCCAGAGCAATCGAGAAGCCTTCGAGCAAATCAGGACGCTGGTGGGCGACGAGGTCGAGTTGGATTGCACGGTCGACGTTGACGGCGTGTGGACCGACTGCGAAAACGAGTGGGTCCAAGAAGTGTTCGATATCATGGAGCCGCATATTGGCCAACGGCCGGTCGCGCGCGGAGCGACGTACTTCACCGACGCGGCCTTCCTCGCGCCCGCCTACGGCAATCCACCAACGATCATCCTGGGGCCGGGCGAACTGGAAATGGCGCACAAGACGGATGAGTACTGTCACGTTTCGAAGATCGAGGCGATTACCGAGGCGTACACTCAGATTGCCCGACGATGGTGCGGGGTGTAGCACGGGTCGGCCGTCGAGACATCGCGGATTTCGTACACGAATGACGCAATCGCCGACTTTCACAGGCCGCCTTGCCCATTTACACTCGTATCATGGCGACCTTTGCCTGTTGTGAGACTATAGGGTGGGGCGATTGCAGCAAGTTGTATCGTGGAATTGATGATTTTGCGACAAGGATTGCTGCAATCGCCCCACCCTGCCTTTTGCTCGACCGGAAATGACCTTTCCATCACCATGTAGATATCAGTGGTACCGATCATGCTTGACGCTCAAATTCAACGGACGCTTCAACGGGGTGTCGTCATTCCCGCCCATCCCCTGGCTCTTGACGCC
>DOEZ01000612.1 GCA_003532715.1 Planctomycetaceae bacterium | reverse complement strand
GCAAGGCCGGCAAGGATGGGCAAGCTATCATGAAGGTGGCACCCGCGATCGTTATCGCCGATCGGTCGGCAACGACGGGCCGATGGTGACCGGACGCGCGGCGATCGGGTCGCTTTGCCGCGTGGCGGTTGTCCGCCGTGCCAGCACGTGCGACCACGCCAGACGCGCTGGTTGAAGATCAACAGGCGGAACTTCGTTGGGCGTCATCGACTCGTCCATCGGTGAATCGTCGGCCAGCGCCGCATCGACGGCGGCCGCTTCGTCCGACAGTCGCGAGAACGGCCCCATCTCGGGTTCGCCAAAGAGCGATGCAACCTGTTGGTCGGGCGCTTCGTCAAGGACCTTTTCCACGTATGCGGGCCGGTCGAAGAGCGGATGGTATCCTTCCACGCCGGAGTTCGTACGGCGTGCTGGGACCACCAAACGTCGCGTCGCGCCGCTCGAGTCGGCGGGCAGTGGTCCGATCAGGGCCGGCTCGACCAGAGCGGGCTCGACCGGCGCGGGCTCGATCGATTCGGCCGCCGGCGACACGTACACCATGCCCCAATGGGCCGCCAGGATGGCCGCGTCGCGCGCGCCGACGACACCGTCGCCGTCGAAATCGCCGCCGGCCCAGCCGAAGCCGCCCTTGCCCCAGTTTCCGGCCATCCGAACCGAATCGGCCTGATCGACCGTGCCGTCGAGCGTCGCGTCGCCGGGAATGGGGACGTACACCGAGGTCGTTCCGGGCGTCGGCAGGGCGGCTTGCCAATTAGTCGGGTCGTGAGCCCACGCGACCGACGCCTTGCGATGCAGCGAGGCCCCCGATCCGTCGGCCTCGACCGGCCAGGGCGTCACGTCGTCGTAGGTGACCGCGTCGATTAACACCCAGGGCGTGTAGGTCGGATCTTCCAGCGGTGGCTCGTCGGCCAGTTCGAGTCGCAAAGTCTCGCCGCCGTTGTCGAGCTTGCCCACGTAGGGCCCCGCCAGATTGATCGTGCCGCTCAACCCGTAATACGTCAGAAACGCGGTCCGCGCGGCCGTGTCGGCCGGATCGAACGGAACAATGACCACGGTGCCGCCCGCCGCAACCGTCTGGCCGGGGTCGAATGCGTAGCTGACTCCGTCGCCAATCCGCCAGCCGCCGAGCGAGATCAGCGTGTTGGAATGGTTCACCAACTCGATGAATTCGAGCATATCGGCCTCGGGCATCGTGCCCGGGTTGTAGTGAACCTCGCTGAATTGCAGCGTTCCGACGTAAGGCCCACTGTTGGGACCGCCAAGCGTGAGCGACCGCATGGGATAGGAAATTCCGTCGGGATCGGCGTTGGGCCAGCGGCCCACCGACATGGCGTTCGTGGTTGGGCCGAACGCAAACTCGTCCCAGAACCGCAACGCGTCGCCGTTCTCGTCGACCTCGACGAGCCAGATCGTTTCGCCGTAGGCGCCGCTTAGTCCGAACGCATTCTCGCCGCCGGTGTTGAAATCGCTTTCGTTGAACGTGACGTACGCGCCGGGGGCCAGCGAACCGACCCGGTCGGCAATCTCGAACTTCAGGAAATTGCCGTCGCTGTCGCTGAGGAACCAGCGGTCGAAATGGACGGTCTGATTCGTCGTGTTGACCAATTCGATCGTGTCGCTCAGAGGCGGATCGGTGTGACTGACAACCTCGTTGACGAGGACGGTCGGCGTCTCGGGAGCCGCGCCGGGCGTGCCGCCGACGCGAATGCTGGCCCGCCAACTTGCGGCGATCTTCGGGTCGGCCTCCGGATCGTGCATCACAAGAGTCGAGCCGACGCCGTCGGCGCGTGTCGGCCAGACGCCGCTATCCGAATAGGTGAAATCGAAAATCGTGCTTCCGGTCGCGTCGTCGAGCTTGATCTGTTCGCCACCGTTGTCGAGCCGTCCGCTGTCATAAGGCCCGAAGAGGGCCAGGCCCGTCGTGTCGTATCGTACGGCGAACGCGGTCGGGTTGCCGGCCAGGACGATCCGCTGGCCCGGCGCGATCAGTCCGCCGGTAAACGTGTAGTTGATCCCCGCGCTGAAATGAACCCCCGTCAGATCGATCGTGGCGTCCGAGACGTTGATCAATTCGATGAACTCGAAATCCTCGGCGGCGCCCAGCGTGGGATCGATGGCCAGTTCGGCGGCGGTCGGAAGATGCGGATTGTAGTTCAACTCGCTGATGCGAATTCCCAGTTGGGCCTGCGACGGATCGCCCTCGTAGGTCGTCTCGTCGACGAGCGATCCATCGGCCGCGCGAAGCGTCAGTGTCTCGCCGAAGTTCGACAGATTGCCCGCGCAGTTGCCGACAACGAGCAGCTTCTGCCCGGCGGTGGGGCCGGTGGTTCGGGCGCGGAAGGCGACCAGGTCGGGCGACAGATAGAGCGAACCGCCGGCCGGAATCACCGTGCCCGGCGCGAATTGAAACTGGATGCCGCCGCTCAGGGTCCAGTTCGAAATATCCACGGCGAACGCATTCGGATTGGTGAACTGGATATATTCCTGGTTCTGATCGCCCGAGGACGGATTGAACTCGACTGTTCCGAAGAGGATCGTCGGATTACCGACCTGGGCCGACGGAATCCCGGCGAAATCGGGGTAGCTCGTGTTGGTCGCGTGGTTCGTGTAGAGATGGGTCCGCCGGGGCGCGAGGTACTCGTTCTTCAGAATGTTGATCGCCGTGATCTGCGTCTGCGGCGTCCCGTATTGCGACCATTTCGCGTAATCAAGGTCCGTATCGGGTTGCATTTGGGCGTACAATTCGTCGATTCGCTGTTCGTAATAGCGCTCGGCGTAGGGCGTCGCCGAGGTCTGCAAGAGTTCGTCCATCAGGGTGCGCAGCCGCCGCAGGTACATCTCGCGAACCGTCGCGTCGTTGTACACCGCGTCGATGAACCGATTCCAAATCGAGTTGCCGTACTTGCGGTGTTCGTTGTCGCCGAACAGCGGATGTCCGTAGGGATCGATCGCGGCCCACATCGTGTCGTTGAGCACTCCGCCGCTGTTGAAATTGCGACCCAATGTCAGGTCCAAGTCCCAGGGGACCAACTGCCACAACTCGGTTCCTTCACTGTCGCGATAGAGATAGTAGTTCTTGCCGACGTGGTCATTGTTGTGAATGAGCGACTGAACGGCGAGATGGTTGAGCACCGCCGGGAGGTCGACGTGGTCGAACAGGTAGGTGGCCTGATTCGGATTGCCGAGCGCGAGCCCGTCGATCAACGCCTGGAGGTCGCTGTTGTCCTCGTCCAGCCGCGTTTGCTTCTCGACGCCCGCCGTGGACGACGTGAAGGAATTGAACATTTTGTACAGGGCCCCGTTCTTGTCGAGGCCGTTGCGTTCGAGGTACGTCTCGTCGGGTTGCTCGACGAATATGGCGACGCTAAAGAACGCGCCGTTTTGCTGGACACGCAGCGGGAATGCCTCGCCGTAAGGCGCTCCGGCGTCGCGAAACGTCTCGGCGGCGAGAACCAGCCGGACGTTCGACTTGTCGCTGTAGGTGCTTTGAAGGTTGAACTCCTCGACCCGTTCGAACACCTCGGAGTACTTGAACTCGTGGTCGTTGTTGAAGTCGAATTTGTAGTTGCGTTTGGTCCAGTTGGCCGACGTGTCGCCGCGGCGGCGCACGAAGATATTATCGTAGAATTCGTCGAGGTAGAAGAGCGACGCTCGCGTGCCGGCGTCCGTCCCCGCCGCCGTGGGATCCTGGACGAACCAATATAAGACGTCCAACTGCGTGACGACGCTCGTGTCGAGAATCATCGTGCCGTGGTATTCGGGCGACTGGTCCTGGCCGGTCAAATCGGCGACCACCGGCGCTCGCGAGACAAGTGCGACGTCATCCTCGGCCGTAACGTACCAACGGAGCATATCGCCCGCGCCGTAGTGCGCGCTGTTGGTGGCGGCCGTGAAGATGCCGTCGCCGGCAACCGCGTCGGCGTCAAGGCCGTTGTCGAGCATTGTCACGACGTATTCGGTACCGTAATCGACGCGATAGTGGAGCAAGACCGCGGCGATGCCGTTGCCGTTGTCGGTCACCGAGGCTGTCACGACGAGATTGTCGCTCGGCGCCAACACGCCCGGCTTGTCGGTGACGTTCGTGATGAGCGGGCCGCTCATGATATTGGGCATGCCGGGCGTGGGAATCGTCATGTAGCCGACCACGTCCTCCAGAACCACGCCCGAGCGCGCGCCTTCCAACTCGGCTTGAATCAGCAAGTCGCTACTGGTGGTATAGCGATTCAGGGAGTGTATCGCCAGAACGTTGTTCCCGTCAACAAGAAGCCCCAGGGAGCCGCTCAAGTCGAATTCGTACCATTCGACGGCCAAGGAATCGTGATGGTCGGCCGTCGCGGCCGAATTCCACGCGGGCGACGCGGGGGCTCGGTTCTCGGCGACCTTGACTCCGTTGAGATAGGCGATGAAACCGTCGTCAAACCGAACCCGGAACGTCAGCTTGTCGAGTGCCGAGGCATCCGCCGCCTCGAACGAATAGCGAACGTAAAGCGTCGTGTTCGCCATCGGCAGCGTGTTGGTTGGATTGATGTTCGTCTGGATGAAGGGCGCGAAATCGTTGCCGCTCGTCTCGTAGCCGATTCCCGATGGTCCACTGACCCAGGCGCTGTCATTGAACGTGCGTGTGTTCCATCCCGAAATCGTCGCGGTGGGCATGATGTAGCGCGCGACGGCATTGTCGGCCAGGAAGGTGAACGCGTCCCAATCCTCGCCCAGTCCATAGGAGACGTCGGCGACTTGCGGGGGAAAGGTGGGCGCGTATTCATGCACGACCGTGCCGCTCGGATCGACCAGCGCGAGGTACTCGCCCCCCGCGCCTAGCGCGAACGTCGTGTGCAGGTAGCCCGCCGGATCGACGTAGGCCGGGTTGCTCTTGTCCGAGGCGAAAACGATGAGCCGCTCGCTCGGCTCCAGGATCGTGGCGGCGGAGGCCGGGAAGGCCCATTTGTTCAGATTCGACGCATTGTCGGTCAGTCGCCAACCGGCGAGGTCGATGGTTTGGTCGGTTGGGTTATGGATCTCAATCCAGTCGGACCAATTGCCGTCGCCGTCTCGCAGCGTCCCACTGTTCGACGCCATGAACTCGCTGATCAACGGCGTCGCCGACAGCAGCAGACGTGGTTCGAATTTCTCGAACCGAAGACTCGTCGACGAACGGCGTGATCGCGGGCGAATTCTCGTTTTCTTGCTGGGGTGGTCGTTCACTCCGCCCTTCCGGCCTTGAAACCAATGCCGAGCCATCTTGGACTACTCCCGTGTTTGTGTTAATCCTCATTCCCCATCTTCTTGCCCGTCGCTGAGCCGCTCTGTCGAAAATCGGCCCGCGCGAACCGCCTCCGCGGTCCGGTCTCGGATCAGCCGGAAGATCCGTCGTCCCGACTATCATCCTCCCACGTCTTGAAGGTCACGTCAATCAATTCGCCGGGCCGCGCCGATAGCTGCCTGGGCAAAGCGATTCGGACCGGCAAACCCCATTCGAGCACGGCCGGATCACGACGGTGGCGCTCGGGTATCAGTTCATACTGTGGACCGATCCGCTCGACCCGCGCGGCGATTTGGGGGCTATTGGGCAGACGCACTCGGACCTCGACAGGCGAGTCGACCGTCGGGCGAATCCGCTGCTCCTGCCGCACGTAGCCGACGATGTACCGGCCCGTCGCCGCGGCGATGGTCACCACCGGATCGCCCTGGCGCACGTGCTGACCCGGCCACGAGCAGACCTGGCAGATGGTCCCGCTGATCGGGGCGCGGATTTCGAGCGTTTCGACCTGGAGGACGAGTTCTTCGATGGCCGACTCCTGCATGGTGATTTCGGCCTGGATCGGCGCCAGGAGTCGAGTTACCTCGATGTGCTCCGGAGCGAACTGCTCAAAGCGTTTCTCCGCCACGGCAAGCTGCGATTCGGCCTCCGCCAAAACGGCCGTGTTTTCGTCGATGCGTCGAACCACCTGGTCGCGAAGGATCTCCTCTTCGCCGCATTCCATTTTGGAAATGGCGTTCTGCTCGGCGAGCGGCTTCAAGTAATCGAGCCGCCATTCGATGCGTTTCAACTCCACTCGGTCCACCTCGATCAGGGCCTTGCGGTCGAGCACGTCCAGTCGTCGTCGTTCGATGTCCCAAGCCAACCGAGCCGCCTCGCGCGAATCGTCGTGGCGGCGGCGCGCCTGATCCCACGCGGTTTGCGCTTCGACGGCGGTCAGTTCCTTTTCCAGACGGCGCACCTCCCATTGGACCGTTCGGATGGCCGCCTTGGCCGGTCGATCGTCGAGGCGCGCGATCAAATCGTCCTTTTCGACCACGTCGAACAGCGACCACTGGCCTCGCGGCAGCGCCACGAGCAATCCGTCGGTCCCCGCCGCGACGTCGATCCGGACCGCCTCGACTTCGCCCACGGCATTGGGTGAAAGGCCCTGTCGCTGCCAAAGGACGGCGGCCAACGCCACGCAACCCGCGAAGCTCAGCACCGGCAACAGCGTGTACCGAAAGCGGCGCCACCGCTGGCTCAGAGGTATCGGTATTCGCTTGAGTCGTGCCATGGAACAGAAGAGCTAATGGTAAATGCGAAAGTCAAATCTCCGATTCGTCCTCGCGCAGAAAGAGTGAAACGCTTTCGACGCCCGCCGTCTGCTTCAGCGCCCACTGGAGTTCGTCACTTCGAGCCGGGTTACGAAGCAGAAGTCGCCACGAAAGGTCGAGCCCCTCGTCCGAGAGCCGTCGCTCGTTGGCCAACCGAGCTCGCATCGCGTGCTGTCGGAGTATCTCCTTGAGTCTGGCGACGCCGCCGACCAGGTCGCCCGTCAAACGCAGCGACAGCACGGCGTCGTACCGGTGCCGGCTGCCGAACGCGGTGATCCGAAGGTAGAGCAAAACGGCGGCAATTCCCAACGCGCCGATCAGCGAGGTGGAGTAGTTCCTCGTTCCCACCCCCAACCCTTCGAGAATGGCCCAGAGAATGAATGTCGTGTCGCGCGTGTCCTTCAGCACGTTTCGGAACCGAACCACGGCGAAGACCGCCAGAAGCCCGAAGGCCACGATGATGCTGCCGGCCATCAGAATCATCATGACGGCCACGATCACCGGGATGACGACCAGCGAGGCAACGAAGGTCTGCGAATAGGACAGCCCCTTGTGCGTCCATCCGTAGACCCATCCGATGAATTGGCCGATGACGAAGGCCAGTACGATAATGAACAGCACCGCCTCCGGCCCGCCCGCGGCGCCGCCGCAATCGTTCTCGAACAGCATCGTGAACCATTGTTCCATTACGCGATCCCCCTTGCCGTGAATCGCCATTGGCCGGGCTCGAACCCGAGCGTCTCGATGCAATGACAGTATTTCGGAACCGAACACCGCGAAAGATTGAACGTCTGCACCAGGTCGTGCATCCAATGGGGAAACCGATCGGTGAACTTCAGTTCGAGAATCACCCGGTCCAGCTTGACCGGCGACGGCCCTCGCGGCATCGCCAGCCCTATTTCAGGGTCGAACGGCGCGCTGGTCAACTCCCGGTCAAAGGTCACGCGGATTTGATCGCTTTCGGGCGAAACATAAGCCTCGCGCAGATACGAGACGTAGACCACGCCCCTGGCCCCGATCGACCGGCAAAGCCCGTGAAACTGCTGAAGCGCGGCCGCGTTGGCCTGTAGGTTGCCGTTCGCGCTCGCGAGATGCTCGTTTCCCGGAAGAATCCCTCTGAGAAGCAATCGCGCGTCTTCGCGCGACATACAGGCTCGTTGCTTCCGAATCACGTCGGTTTGCCGCGACTTGACCTCGAGAAAGACAGGGCTATCGTGCAGATCGTCGTAGAAGCGGATTCGCAGCTTGAAGCGGTTCTTCAGGCCGAGACGCGTTTGCTCGTAGAGTTCGAGTGAATTCGTGTCGAGATAGAGACTGCTAATCGGATAGGCCGCATGGAGGCGGGTCGGATCGGCGTGTTCGTCCAACTCCAGATGACTGCGGACAAAATCGCGGATGTTGCGAGCGCACGCCTCGGTAATCAAGTACTTCAACTCGAAGCGGCTCGACTGCATTCGGTGACTGAAAGGCATGACGCGACGTTCTTTGTCCGAGTGCCCCAGAACAAGCTGGAATGGGAACGCAAGGCAAGCTGGAGACCGGGCCGCGCGCCCACGCCGCCCCCGTCCCGAAAACGCTCGAAAATCCCACCACCAACCCACGCTGTTGGCGGGTTCGCAACCGGAGAGGGGGCAGTCCCGGACGCAAAGCACACGACACCAGCCGAGTGCTTTGTCAGATCTTC
Source organism: Planctomycetaceae bacterium (assembly GCA_003532715.1). GTDB lineage: Bacteria > Planctomycetota > Planctomycetia > Pirellulales > Thermoguttaceae > UBA11386. Next base: position 2,118 of record DOEZ01000612.1, on the reverse strand, counting down.
GTCTTTCGGTTGGCAGGTTATATTCGTCCCGGCAACGCAAAGGACGTCAGTAACCTGCCAATCCAGCGATCAAATGTTGTCAAAACACTAGTTTCCTATCATAATTGCTAGGAAAGTGTTAGTGCAAGGTTTTGCCATGGTTTCAGGGCCATTTCGCGCCCCGGATATACGACCATCTGGGGGTGGGGTTGCGGTGTCGCGGAATGACCGTCACCCAAACGTCAAGAAACGCCCGTGAGTGAGGCAGGATTCGGCGAGCATCCGTATCGGCGGCGTACTGAATCCGGTTCGCCTCAAGCGTTTCTCGACGCGATGCTCAGGGGACCGAAGGCCGGTTCGGTTCTCTCGGCATGTAGGTACCCTTGACAAATCGGTACAATGCGTCGTAAAGGGGCCGGCCCTTGTCCGGTTCATCGAGCATCTTTTTGATCGCCCCGCCTCCCTCGTACCATCCTAATATGGAATCGGTCATCCACCCGTGCTTTGCCCCGGCGTCGAGATAGTCATAGAAGTGCTCGCGGAAGATCTCCGAATCGAGCGCGCGGCTGTCGAATTCCATTTCCACCCCCGACCCGATCTTTCGAGCGCGCGTGGCCGTGTCCTGCAATCGTGACGCGGGTGATTTTTCGTGGAAGAAATGGTTCGGCTGCAGCATCATCGCGTCGAAGCCCCGATCCTTCCATTTTTCCACCCCAGCCGCCTTGAAGTAGGGAATCCAGTAAAACTTGACTCCCTTCTCGTGAATGTAGCGAGCGAGCCACTCAACGAGGTCGTGATCCGCAACCGCGATACTCTCCGACATCCAGTAGAAACCAACCAGGCGCAAATGCGGGAGATCGGACTCGTTGTATCGACTCCAAATCTGGTCGATGTACCAGGCCAGGGCCTGACGCCGATCCTCTGGCTTGCTGAAATCGAGAACCTTGTCCTGACCGAGCAGGGGGCCGAATTGGCGAATACTCCGCTGGGGCAATGGAACGGAGATCACCACATTGGCCGTCCTATTTGTTTCGCCGAGAGCCTTGCCGGCGGTTGTCATCGCACGTTCTAGACCTATCAGCCCCGTGTTCTCGCGAAACCACGCATCGGCGAGCCATTTCCAGTCGTCGGCGGTTGGCCAAGGCTTCTTACCCGTGTCGTGATACAGCGAGATCCCCTTGTCGTTGGCGAACTCGATGAATAGAAAGCTGTCAAAGAGCCAGTCGACGGGTTTTCCCCGCTCATCGACGTAGGTCACATACGGAAGCAAAGCTTCGGCGGTCCAGGGCACGCGTTGTGCTCGACCGTGATAGACTAGGCACAGATGGCGGACTCCGCCCACCTCGGGCGTGCCGTTCTCAAGATAGGCCGGCTCGTTCGCGACATTGTCTGTCGCGGTCACGCAGGCGAGCGTCCACGATAAGATGCAACAAAACATGGGATTCCCCCGGTGATGTTTCTGTTTAAAGATGGAAGCGATGCGATGTGACGGAACACAAACACGTGCGGACAACCGCCTACTCCCCGATCACCTTCAACAACACTCGCTTGGACCGCCGGCCATCGAATTCGCCGTAGAAGATTCGTTCCCAGGGGCCGAAGTCGAGCTTTCCGCTCGTCACGGCCACGACCACCTCGCGGCCCATGATCTGGCGTTTGTGGTGCGCGTCGCCGTTGTCCTCGCCGGTGCGGTTGTGCTGATAGGTTTTCGGCGAGGGATCGAACGGGGCGAGCCGTTCGAGCCACCGCTTGTAGTCTTCGTGAAGTCCCGGCTCGTCGTCGTTGATGAAGACGCTCGCCGTGATGTGCATCGCGTTGACCAGCACCAGGCCCTCGCGAATTCCGCTCGCGCGGACGGCGTCCTCGACTTGAGACGTGATGTTGACAAAACCCATTCGGGCGGGCACATTGAATGTCAGGTATTCCGTGTGCGATTTCATGGTGACTCCAGGTTAGGTCCACGGTTTGGGTTATGCGAAGAAGTCTGCGACGCAACCGCGGCGAACCCTAGCCTACACCAAAAAGTCGCCAACGCCAAGAATGGCCTAATGCTTTGTCGGATCTCAAAGCTCTGATGTTGTCAAAGCACTCGAAGCAACCGTCCGCGCATATCGGCGTTTATCAGCGTTCATCCGCGGT
>DOEZ01000433.1 GCA_003532715.1 Planctomycetaceae bacterium | reverse complement strand
CATTTTCTTAAGTCCGTGCGTATGGGCTGAAGTGCCCAGAAAAACCCTCGCTTGCGTTTCGGGCTAGTATGCGTTTCGGGCTCGAATTTGCTCGTGAATGGCCCTCTGATGGTCCCACGGAATGCCCCTAGCCCCCCCGGACCGATCTTGACCCAAATTGCGACTCTCTCTATAGTCGCAGATTCCACGATTGTCCCCATTTTGTGTCGTGGCACCGTCTCATGGAAGAGTATCGCGGAATCCAGATGGACCTTCTTCTGCTAATCGCCCTGGTTGCCCTCACGAGCGTCGCGTTCGTGCATACCTTTCTGATGGGTTTGCAGACTTGGGAGCACCGGCGTTTTGCACGAAGCCACCTCACTCGCCTCGAACGATGGCGTCCGACCGGCCGCGCGATGATCTTCATTCCCTGTAAGGGTTTCGATCTTGGACTGACGGAGAATTTGGGGCGGCTTCTCCGGCAGGACTACGACGACTACGAGGTCACATTCGTCGTCGAAAGCCCGTGGGATCCGGCCTACAACCTGATAGCCCAGGTGATGGCCGAGCATCCCGAGCGAATCTCGCATTTGGTGGTGGCGGGCGTGGCCAAGCAGGGCGGTCAGAAGGTACATAACCTTCGGACGGCGATCGAGCGCAAGGTGAGGCCCGACATCGAGTACCTGGTGTTTGTCGACTCGGATGCGCGGCCTCGGCCCGAGTGGCTTCGCTCGATGATCGGGCGTTTGGAGAAGAGTCCCGGCGACGTCGGCGCGGTGACCGGCTATCGCTGGCTGCTCCCCGAGCGGCCGACACTGGCCAATCATCTGTTGTATGGCGTCAACGGCCTAGTTGCCTCGCTGCTTGGCTCGCGCAACTTCTATCCGATTTGGGGCGGCTCGTGGGCCATTCGACGAACGACGTTCGAGGAGGTCGGCCTGCTCGATGCGTGGCGAGGGACGCTCAGCGACGACTTGGTGGCGACGAACGTCTTGCGCCGCCGCGGACTGGGAGTCCAATACGAACCGGCCTGCATGGCGGTCTCGCCCGTCGACGGGACCCTTTGGGGCCATTTCGCGTTTTTGCGACGGCAATACATCATCAGCCGGTTCCATCTGCCCGGCTTGTGGGCCGCTGGGTTGATCGGATCGTCGATCCTCAGCGTCGGCTGGCTTTGCATTCTGGCAATGGCCGCTTGGGCGATTGCGACCGGCTCGTGGTTGATCTATCCGGCGGCGGCCGCCGCCGTCGCCGTCCACGGGCTCAACATGGCCCGGGCGTTGATCCGTCAGAACCTGGCGATAGTCTACCTGCCAGAACATGCCGAACAACTGCGACGGTCGGTGAGGTTCGACGTCTGGCTGAATCCCTTGGCCGGGTGGTTCAGCACGGCGGCCATGCTCGCCTCGGCCGTGGGCAGCACCATTCGATGGCGCGGCATCAAGTATCGTTTGGAAAAGAATGGTCTGGCACGGATCGTCGCGCGCGACGCGGCGATTCACGCCGTGAACGACGAGGCCGCGCCGACAACGCTCGACCCAATCGAGTGGCCCTCGTTGTCGGACGACGATCCGGCCGAGGAACTCCGTCGGAAAGCTGCCTGAACTGAACTAAGATACACCACGAAGGGCACGAAGAGCACGAAGAAGGCAGGGAACATGGAATTTGATGAATTATCACACCGCGTGCTTGGATGTGCCATCGAAGTTCACAAGCGTCTGGGGCCCGGGTTGCTCGAATCGGCGTACCAGCAGTGCTTGGCGTATGAACTGAGCAGGCTTGGAATACGGTTTCGGACCGAATCGCCACTGGCGATCGAGTATCGCGAGATTCGGCTTGATTGTGGCTACCGCATCGATCTGTTCGTCGAGGATCAACTGATCGTGGAACTCAAGAGCGTCGAACGACTCGGAGGCATTCACACTGCGCAGATTCTGACCTACATGAAGCTAGCCCGAGTCAGTGTCGGCCTTCTAATCAACTTCAACGTGGAACGGCTCAAGGACGGCATTAAGCGGTTCGTACTTTAATAAACATCTTCGTGTTCTTCGTGCCCTTCGTGGTGATTCCTGATCTTCACCACGAAGGACGCGAAGAACACGAAGGATACGAAGAAAGGGCGATTATGCGTATTGTGCTTTGGGACACGCGGGAACTTGATGTGTCGAAGGATTTCGCCGGGGGCATGGGCGTGGGGATATATCCGCGCCGGCCGGGATTCCGCGACCGGTTGATCCGCCACTTCTACAGCCGCGACCGCCGGCCGGTGGCTTTGCTTTACGCGCATCTGGCGGCCATCTTTCGACAATTGGGGCACTCGGTTGAATATGCCGAAGACAACGTCCCCGCCGGAGCCGATCTGTACCTCTTCAATCCGTCGCTTCTGACTCTCCGGTTCGAGCGCGACGTGATCGCCGGGTTGCTTCGGACGAACCCCCGCGCCCGCGTGCTGGTGGTCGGCACGATCGCTTCGGTCATGCCCGAGGCGTTCGCCGGGCTCGACGTGACGGTCGTCAAGGGCGAGGCGGAGCAGCTTCTCTGGAAGCTCGACGAGGTGCTCGATCGCCGGGGCGCGGCGGTGCAACTGGGCGTGATCGAGGACATCGATTCGCTGCCGATGCCCGACTGGTCGCTCTTCGAGCCGCATCGTTTTCGCATCGGCTACGACTTCTGGCGATTTCCGACCGCGCTCATACAACAAAGCCGTGGCTGCTCGATGAAGTGCAACTACTGCCCCTATCTCGTGCTCGACGGCAGCGTCCGTCTGCGCGACCCCGAGGCGGTCGTCGCCGAGATGCGCCACGACATCGAGCATTGGGGATTTCGTTCGTTCAAGTTCCGCGATCCGATGTTCGGACTCAATCGCGAAAACGTCTTTCGACTGGCCGAACTAATCGGGCGGCTTCCGAAGAAGATCCAGTTCTCAATCGAAACGCGAATCGATCTGGTCCGGCCCGAAATCCTCCGCGCGCTCAAACGGGTCGGCCTGACCAGCATCACCGTGGGCATCGAAACGCCGAACGACGACATGTTGCGTCGCTACCACCGCGCGCCGATCAAGGAGGACCGCCAACGCGAGTTCATCGCCCTTTGCCGAGGGATGGGCATTCGCACGGTGGCCGGTTTCTTGATCGGATTTCCCGAAGACACGACCAAATCGATCCGCGCGGTGCTCGACTACGCTGTGCTCGTCGGGCCGACCTACGCCAATTTCAACGTGGTCACGCCCTATCCGGGCACGGAGTTCTTCGACCATATACGGGACCAGATCGACGATTTTAACTTCAGCCATTACGACGTCTACACGCCCGTGCTGAAGTACGAGAATCTGTCGCGTGAGGAAGTCGCTGCGTTGCACGCCAAGTGTTTTCGACACTACTATTTCCGCTGGCCCTATTTGAGGCAGAACGCCCATCTGCTGTTTCCCTTCTTGCAGCGATTGGGCATCGGCCGGGACCGAGCGGCGGATCGAAAGGCCGACGCGGCCCACTCAACACCGCCGCGACCGAAGAGCGGGCTCGAGAAGCTCCAAAAGAAACGCATGATCCGAGCCGACGGCCCGCACTCGCGTCCCGCGCTCGGCGAAGCAGCCGATCCGAAGACGAACGAGGAGGAACGGTAGAGGCGTTTAGCCATGGCCATAACTTGCCCCAAGTGCGGGGCGGGATTCGACGTTACCCTATTCCAGTTTGGACACCGGGTCCGGTGCCACTGCGGCGCGTGGGTCGATTTGCGCCGCGGTCACGTGTTGGCCGGTCCGGGCAATCGAAAGGAGATGGGAGAAATGAGCGAGAAGGCTATCGGCGTGGTGACCCATTATTTCGGCAAGATTCAGGTGGCCGGCATTCGGGTGACCGACGGAACGCTTCGCCCGGGCGACACGATCCACATCGTGGGACACACGAGCGATTTCACCCAAACGGTCGATTCGATCGAGGTGGACGGCCAGCACGTCGACGAGGCCGGGCCCGGCACGTTGATCGGCATCAAGGTGGTCGAACACGCGCGCGAACACGACGCGGTGTACCGGGTCGGTGGCGAATAGTCGTCGGTGGTGCGGACGGAGTCCACCGCGCTGTCGGCGGTGCGTCCAGACGCACCCCAGGGCTGTCCGTCGCGTCCTACGGTGTTTCGTCGAAGAGGATCGAGAGGACTTCGAGGGCGTGGACCGCGCGTGCCGGGTCGTGGACGCCGCTTTGCGTGACGCTTCCCTGCCAGATGAACAAGGCGTGGCGCAGGTATTGTTCGCGCGACTCGGCCATCAGCGGCTCGGCCAGTTCTTCGTGCAGCTTGGGCCACGTCTCGCGCAGCTTCGCCAGCGCCTCGGCGTTGCCGTCGATCGCCTCGAACACCAGGTCGTCAACTTGTTCCAGTCGTTCGAGGACCTCGGGACAGTTCGTACTGAGTTGGTGTGCCGGGCCGGTCGGTTTCTGGGCGCTGGGCGTCGAGAGCGTCGCGCTGCCGCGAAAGCGTCGATGGGCGGCGTGCGCTTGCTGCAGCCCGTCGAGCCAATCGCCCGGCTTGGCCGACTCGGCCGATTTGCGTCTGGCGCTTGCGTCGTCGCGTTTCTTCGAGGGAAGGGCGCTGGCGTCGAATTCCTCCATGAGCTGCAGAGCCAAGGCGGGCAGATCGTCGGGTGTCAGCTCGAAGCGACGTTTTGAAAACTGCGAGGCCAAGAACGAGACTTTTCCGGACTTCAAGACGTGCTCGATCAACCGAGGCCAACCGTCGATCGGCGCGAATTCGGCCAGGTTCGGGTTCGACGCGTCGAGCACGGTCGTGCCTTGACGGCGTTGTGTCTGCCGCAACTCGGCTGGATCGTCGGCCAGCGTGGTAATGCGGAACGGCCGGCGCGGCGAGTATCGCAGTCCCGTGGAAAAGGAGAACTGCGTACGGCACTCGGGCGGGAGGCAGTTCAAGAGTCCGGCGATCAGGTGTTCGGGTTCGACGGCGCCGGCGATGGCCAGACTGGGACAGGAGAGGGCGGCCTGGACCAGGCGGGCGAGCCACGGGGCGCCCGGCCGGCTCGACAGCCGCGCGAGCAACGCCGAATCGACGGCGGCCGTGTGGCCGAAGAGTCGCATCGGTTCGAGCTGTCGTGGGATCTGTTGTTGCACCTCGAGTGATCCGCCGGCCATCGCGGCGCGCAATACATCGAATGGGTTATTGGCGAATCGGGCGAGTTCGTCGCTCGGCACGATGAGGCATTGGGTGTAGACTTGTCTTCCTCGACCGCTGTATTCCCCGCCGGCCATTGTGGTCCGGCTGACGCAATAGGCGCCACTGGGCAGGGGATGGAAGTTGAAGCTGACGCCGTCCGGTCCCAGGTCGATCAGCGATCCGTGGGAAGGTCCCCAGATGGCAAGTTCGCGCTGGTCCGCGACGGATGCGCCTGGACTGGCGGCCACAACCTGATAGCCCGCCAACCGATCGGTTTCGGCGGAGGTGAAGATTGCCTGTTCAATCACGGTATCAGCGCCTCCTTTTGTTTCCTTGATCGGCCGTCTCGTCGAGCAGCCACTCGAACGGCTCGATGATGCCGTGCGGCTCGACCCGGAGTGGTACGTCGATATGTCCTTCGAGAATGCTCTCGGAATACGCAATTGCCCCGACCACGCCCGAGGCGAAGAAACGATGGCGTGGGAAACGCTCCTGGCATTGCTGCCACAATCCGGTGGCGTGCGATCTGGCGAACGCGAGCGGATTGTCGAGGCACGCTTCGCATTGGTCGGCTTTTGTGAAGACGATGGCCACGGGCCGCGTACACCAACCGCTCCTTGGGTCGCTATCCAATTCGGCGAGGTAGCTCAACAGCTTCATGGTGAAGTAGTCGTGGTCGCGGCGTCCCTCGCGAAGCGAGATGGCGTCGACCAAGGCCAGGATGCCGCCGCTTTTTTTCAAGAACGATCCGATCACTCGATAGGTGTGCGGGTGGTCGATCTCTTCGAGAATCGCCTCGCCCGCCATGTCGGGCATGATCAGTTCGACCGGGTTGGGACGGTCGGGCCGCCGTATTTGGCAGTGTACCCAGTTCCAGCGATCCGGTTCGCTGGCCGTCTTGTCAGGGAAGTGCCGTTGCGACAGGGCCATCACCGTATTCTGCTGTAGCGAGATCGAGAACGCGCCTCGGGTGACGACGCGCATGCGCGCCGGCAATCGCGAAAGCATGTCCATCAACATGCCGAGGTAGACCGTCTTTCCCGCGCTGCTGGCGCCGACGGTCGCGATCATGCGAGGCTGGACCTCCTGATCGGCGGCCTGGTGGGCCAGGGCCATTGGCGCCAGACAATGGGTGCAGAGTTCGGCGTCGAAAGTATTCTCGGCGTCGCACAGATAGCAGCGCATCGGCACGGCGTATTGCGCGAGGCGATACGATTCGAGCGGCTGAATTACATTCTTGGTCATGATCGCGACTCCTCTCCCAAGGCGACTTCCACCTCGGAGGCTTGTTGGTGGATTGTCTCGCGTCTCGTTTCGTCCACGGTTTCTTCGGACGTTTCGAGCACGTCGGTCGTCGATCGTCGTTCCTCGCCCGCGTCTGAACGAGCCCCGAGTGGCTCGGCCAGCGACTCTCGAACGGTCGGATCGACGGCCGCGTAGTCGAGAACGAGGTCACAAACGCCGATGGCCAGACGGAATCCGATGTTTCGCTTCCGCGCCAGCGCGCTATCGCCGCTTTGGAACTGGCACGTCGCCTGCATGTCGAAGTAGGTGTCGAACGCGCCTCCACGAATTGCTTTCATCGGCGTCTTGAAGTTCAGTCTTCCCAAGGGATGTCCACCTCCGTGGAACGGCGCGTTGATCCATTCCCAGACGTTGCCGATAAGCTGATACACGCCGCCGACGCTGACGCCGTCGGCGAACTCACGGACGCCGACGATTCGGCCAGGTCCGGACTCCCACAGGTTGGCGCGAGTTCGGTCCATGTCGTCGCCCCAGGGAAACTTGCGTTGAAGCCGCTGGTTGTTGGCCATGGGCACGGGCCAAGCGCCGGCCTTGACCCACTCGGCGTCGCTGGGCAGCCGTTTTCCGACCCAGCGTGCGTAGGCCACCGCTTCGTGCCAACAGACTCCGACGACCGGTTCATCCTCCGTCCCCTCAAGAAAACAGCCTTCTTTCCAGAAATGCGGTCCCGGCTCGCCGGTTCGATCGACGAAATCGAGTACGGCCGGCAGGATCGCCTCGTCCCACAGTGACGCTTGCCGGTAGCCACCGGCCGCGACGAACTCGAAGTACTCGCGATTCGTCACAAGATACCGGTCGAGAAAGAACCGTTTGACGGCCACGTCGTGCGTTTTCGCGGATCGCGAATCTCGGGCATCGGGCGGGCCGTCGTTGAACGCGTCGTCGACAGGCCCCAGCGTGACCTCCCCGTCGGGAACCAGCGCCATGTGCGTCTGCAGCGCTCCGATTGCGCGCGCGAACTGTGACTCGGAGAGGTTTGTGGCGATCTGTGGCCGAAGCAGCAATGTATAACGGCCTTGGGCCAACATCTGGTCGACGACGCTCTGCAAGTCGTCCGCGTCGCATTCGTCGGTGGAGCGGCACGCCGGCATCGGCCGCCGCGCCGGCCCTTTCTCGTCCGGCGACAGCTCACCGACCGGTTTCGACGGCATCGCGTCGCGGCGAGGAGCGACTACTCCGGCCGCGACCATCAATACGGCGCCGACGAGCCACAAAAGGGGGTATTCACCCAGTGCCCCGGCGGCCACGAAGGCGATTCCCAGGGAGCCAAGCAACACTGCCTGGCGAAAGTTGCCCCTCCATGCGTATCGCAACTGTACGGTCCTTAGCATTGGATTCTCCCGCGATTGTCTCGCCGCGGCGGGTTGTCCGACACGACACACTCTTCGCAAAACACTCTCACACCAGATTAGCGTCGTCTTTGCGACGCCGGTTTACATCTTTTTGCAGCATTTCGAATTGTTCGCGGACCGATTCCAGCGCCGCGTCCGGCGATCGTTGTGACGGTCCCGCGACGGTACTGGGCGCCGTCGCCACCGCGTCGGACCTGCCTGGCGTGACGGATGGCGCGGGCAGCGGAGCGGCGTTGACGCGCGAGGTCAGTTCCTCGAGCACGTTTCTCAGCCGTCGGAACTCGGCTCGCCAGTGTTCGTCCTGTTCGGATCCCGCTCGCCGTTCATCTTCGAGGTGTTCGGCCACTTGCGCGGCGCGACGCCGCACGTGGTCGAGTTCCGCTTCAAGCAGGGCATGTTCCTGTCGCAGTGAATCGCGCTCGTCGCGCACAGTCCTGTATTCCTCGTCCAGACGTTCTAGGCGGATTGTTGCGTTGTTCAAATCTTCTTCCGCTCGGTCCTTATCGCGCAAGCACTGCTCTCGCTCCCGAACGAACTCGGTTACGAGCGATTCCAGTACCTCGAACCGCGACACGAGGAACTGTCCCGATTCCTCGTTTTCCGCGAGAAGTTTCTCAAGCGATTCGGAGACGGCTTCCCAGCCGTCGAATTGCACGGACGGATCGATGGACACGGAATCGGATAGTGGTTGCCGGGGCCAAGGTGATGAGTGGAAACAACACGATGCGAAGCATTCGGCCACCCGCGAATCATGCGTGTAAGCCCATGCCAAACTCTACGTTGATTACGATCCCGGAGCAAATCGGCGCCCGTCCCGTGTGCGAGATTACGCCAAGAACGCTCCTTGCGAGGGCCCCTCACCGCGTAGCGATGGAGCGAAAGAACCCGCTAGCGAAGCCATGTGATGCAGAAAGGCAACATCGTGGGATTCGCGAAACATGCCCGAGACCGTTCGCATTGCCGGGGCATCTTGTTATTCTTGCAGGGTGGGGCGATGCACACCGTCTGGCCGCGATTGCTCATCGGCCGGCCTTGGAGCCTCGTTTCGCTCGCGTTTTTCCTCGGCCATCTGCTTGGCCACGTTGCCGAAGAGTCGGATGACGCCGCGTATCAACGCTCCCTGGACGCCGTCCTCGGTGAAAGCCGGGCGATGCTCGGCCTCGGCCAGCGCGACCGCCAAATCGGCGGTCATTCGAGCAATCCGCTCAATGCCCGGGTAGTGGATCTTGTCCGCCGTGTCGGTCGGCTGATGATAGTCTCGCATGTCCCCAAGCGTGCAGAAGAAAACGACGGGAACGCGGCGCGAGTAGAACGGCGCGTGGTCGCTGCACGGACTCGTGCTGGGAATCGGCAGCAGGCCGATCCCGTGCTCGTCGGCCGTTTGCCGCGTCAATCGGGCCAGTGCGGGCGAGCTGCCCATGCCCATGACCATTGCGTAGTTGTCCTCCATCCGTCCGACCATGTCGAGGTTGATCATGGCGATCGTGTCGTTAAGGCGAATCGGCGGATGGTTCACGTAATGCAGGCTGCCCAACAGGCCGTGCTCCTCGCCCGAAAACGCGACAAACACAACGCGCCGAGGCAGTCTACTTTCGCGCTGAGAGAGGATTCGGGCGACTTCGAGCAACGCGGCCGTGCCCGAGGCATTGTCGTTCGCGCCGTAGTAGGTGGTCTTGTCGCCGTCCTTATCGCGCCGCGTGCCCAGGTGATCGTAGTGGGCGCCGATGACGATTGTCTCGTGCGCCAGGGGCCCTTCGCCTTCGAGCACGGCGACGACGTTCTTGATGGTTGTCTTGACGGTCTTCGGCGGCGACTTGCTCGTCGGCTTCTCGGCGGGCCAGGATTCGCCCGACTTACGATCGTCCGTGGCGTCATTGGGCGAATCGGTTCTCGGATCCGTCCGGGAATCGGCTCGTGAATCGGCCGTTGGGCCCGACTTCGGCTCGTCATGGGGGGCGACGTCTGGGTTGGTTCTCGGGTCGGCGGCCGCGTCGGTCCCCGCAGCCGGCTTGCCGGCGTTTCGCTCGTTCGCGTCGTCGCCGGCTGTCTGTTGCTTCTGGCCCGCGTCGGCCAGAAAGCCGGCCCAATCGACCCGATGCCGGTCTCGGTCCTTGTGGGTTTGCACGGCAAACGCCTGAAACGGTCCACCGCCGCACAGGTCGATCTTGAGGCCAAGCTCGGCGAACCGGCCGCTCAGGTAGTCGGCCGCCCGATCGAGCCCCTTGGTCCCCAATCCGCGACCCTCCATCACGTCGGAGGCCAGCAACTCCACCGTCCGGCGAATCCGAGCCTCGGCTGCGGACGCCACCTCCGCCTGGACGGCGGCGACGTTATCCTGAACGGCCGGCTCGTCGGCAACGACGCCGGGCGGCAGCGCGACAAAGAGACCGGCGGCCAGTAGGGCGATGGCCGAAACGCGAAACGGTCCAAATGCCCGGAGGTTGGCTCGTGACGTTGCCAACGGGTTGATCATGTCGTTATTCCTCGTTCCGAGTGTCTCGATCAGAAAGCCGCCGACACGAGAGCTGCCTCCGGGCATTGTCGATCCTTCTGAACGCCCGTCCCCGTGTGTGCCGGTTTGCCGGGCAGGCATCACGGTTTGTCGTCCGGCTCCTCCGTGATTAGCCGCACTTCCGCGTCGGTAAAACGACTCTCGGCGATGGGGCCCGGTTCCCAGGATTGTTCCAGTTTGCCGGGCCGCGCCGGTTCGACCGGAACGACGAATACGTCGCCGTCGTCGGTTTGCTCGATCGTGCCTCCGGCGCGCGCGACCGACTGTCGCGCCAGTTTTTCGCAAACGTCAAGCAATTCGGCGAAGGTGTAGGGCGTGTGGATGAACTTCTCGTCGGTCTTCAAGGACGACGTGAATCGTTCAGGCAGTTTGGTCCGGCCGACGGTTGTGAAAAGGACTCCGGCGGCATTCGACGGATTGCAGTCGGA
>DOEZ01000443.1 GCA_003532715.1 Planctomycetaceae bacterium | reverse complement strand
GCCTTCTGGAAGGCCTCCTTGTAGGTCTTGCCGATGCTCATCACCTCGCCGACGGCCCGCATCTGCGTGCCCAGCTTGTCTTCCAGGCCGTCGAACTTTTCGAACGCCCACCGGGCGAATTTCACGACGACGTAGTCGCCCGACGGAGTGTACTTTTCGAGCGTGCCGTCGCGCCAGTAGGGAATCTCGTCGAGCGTGAGCCCGCCGGCCAACAGCGACGACACGTAGGCGATCGGAAAACCGGTCGCCTTCGACGCCAGGGCCGAGCTGCGCGACGTGCGCGGGTTGATCTCGATGACGACTACGCGGTCGGTCTTGGGGTCATGGGCGAACTGCACGTTGGTTCCGCCGATGACCTGGATCGCCTCGACAATGTCGTAGGAGTGCTTCTGGAGGCGTTGCTGCAAGTCCTCGCTGATGGTCAGCATGGGCGCGGTGCAATACGAATCGCCCGTATGCACGCCCATGGCGTCGACGTTTTCGATGAAGCAGACGGTAATCATCTGGTTCTTCGCGTCGCGGACGACCTCGAGTTCGAGTTCCTCCCACCCGAGAACTGATTCTTCGACGAGGACCTGGCCGACGAGGCTAGCGGCCAGCCCGCGGGCGACGACGGTGCGGAATTCCTCGATGTTGTAGACGAGTCCGCCGCCCGTGCCGCCCATCGTATACGCCGGCCGGATGACGCACGGAAGCCCGATATCCTCGAGAATCGCCTCGGCCTGTTCGAGCGTCGTGGCGATTTGGCTCTGGGGCATTTCGATGCCGAGCCGGTTCATCGTGTCCTTGAACGCCTGCCGGTCCTCGCCTCGCTCGATGGCGTCGAGCTGCACGCCGATCACTCTGACCCCATGGGCGTCGAGCACGCCGGCTTTCGCCAACTCGGACGACAAGTTCAACCCAGTCTGTCCGCCAAGATTGGGGAGCAGGGCGTCGGGCTTTTCGCGTTCGATAATCTCGGCCAAGGCCTCGCAATTGAGCGGCTCGATATAGGTCGCGTCGGCCATGCCCGGATCGGTCATGATCGTCGCCGGGTTCGAGTTCACCAACACGATTTGGTAACCCAGACGTCGCAGCGCCTTACAGGCTTGCGTGCCCGAGTAGTCGAACTCGCACGCCTGACCGATAACGATCGGCCCGGAACCAATGATCATAACCTTGTCGATGTCTTCGCGTTTTGGCACGGCTGGTCACTCCCGGGGAATCGTTTTCAAAATGGGGGATGGGCTGTTCTGGTACTACGCACGCAGGCTGCCGAAATCGCGGTCAGCGCAATCGAGGCTGTAGGCTGACTCGGCCACTGGCCCCGATTAGTCACCGGCCCATACTAGCCCGAAGCGCAAGCGAGGGATTTGAAACGACTTATCCTCGCTTGCGCTTCGGGCCTGTCTTTCGCACACTGCGTTGACAGGCCTGGCTTGTGAATAATCAGGGCGAAAGCCAGAAATACCGTAGCAGAATGCGGGCGAATTGGGAAGCTGGTGCCAGCAGCCCCCCCGAACAATCACGCACGATAGGCCCTCAACTCGGCCAGCACGCCCGCCATGTCGGCCGGCAGCGGCGATTCGATCTCGATCGGTTGGCCCGTCGCGGGATGGACGAACCGCAACCGCTGGGCGTGCAGTGCCTGGCGATTGAGTAAGATGGTCAGGTCGTCGGGCGCGCGCCGTATTTCGCCCCGCGTGATTTCCGACCGGCCGCCGTAGAGTCGGTCGCAGAGCACCGGGCAGCCGACATGGTCGAGGTGGACGCGGATCTGATGCGTGCGGCCCGTCTTCGGCGTCGCGCGGACTAGGGCGAAACCGTTGAACGGTTCGACCAGCTCGTAGAAGGTCTCGGCCGGCCGAGCCTCGGGATCGGCGCGGCGAATGGCCATCTTGTCGCGTTGGCGCGGGTGCATGCCGATTGGCTCGTCGATCACATCCCGATCGCGGATCGGGCGGCCGATGACAATCGCCAGATAGCTCTTTTCGATCGTCCGGTTCTGGAACTGGTCGGCCAGCTTGGCGTGAGACTGGTCGTTCTTGGCGACCAGCAGGATTCCGCTCGTGTCGCGGTCGAGTCGGTGGACGATGCCCGGCCGGGTGGGTCCGCCGGTCGAACTCAACTGCCCGGCGAAATGAAACTGCAACGCGCCGGCGAGCGTGCCCGACCAGTGCCCTCGGGCGGGATGGACGACCATGCCCGGCGGTTTATCGACCACGATAAGCTGGTCGTCCTCGAAGAGGATCGAAAGGGGGATATTCTCGGGCCGCGGCGCCTCGCGAGGAATCTCGGGCAGAACGAGCGATACACGCTGCCCCGGCTTGAGCCGAAAGCTCGGCTTGCACCCGCCATCNNAACGCGCACCGCCCCCGTGTCGATCACCCGGCGCAGATGCACGCGGCTGTAATCGGTCAGGTGGTGAGCCAAAAACGCATCGAGCCGCCACCCCGACTCGGACGGCTCGACGATGAGTTCGACGGATTCGGGTTCGGTAGGGGACATGGGGACAGTATTTGGAGATCCAGCCCGAATTGTTCACGAAACCATACCAACCCGAAGCGCGAGCGAGAGG
>DOEZ01000109.1 GCA_003532715.1 Planctomycetaceae bacterium | reverse complement strand
CGCTTTTGAGTCCGTAGAGAAACAGAATGACCACCATCCAGGTGGTGCCGGTGATGTCGAACATCCCCGAGGCGTTTGCGACTCCGAGCATGTACCACGGAATGCTTTTTCCACCGAGAAAGTAGGCATCGATGTTTTTGCCCGCGCGGCGCGAGATCATCAATCCGGCCACGACGACGATCACGAGATAGACGAGAACGATGGCAATGTCGACCGGATGCAATTGCATTTGGATTTCCGTCGCTAGAAGACCTGTGAGTTGGCCTTGGTGAACTCGATTAGTTCGTCGACCTGGGCAAACGCCAGACAAGAACACGTGTCGGCGGCGCCGTAGTAGACGGCGATCCGGCCCGACGGCGCGTCGCACAGCGCCGCGCAGGGAAAAACGACATTGGGCACATGGCCGCACACTTCGTAGTCGGCCTCGGGCGTTTGCAGGTGCTGGTTGGTTCGGTGGAGAACCTTCCAGGGCCGATCGCGATCGAGAATCGCCGCGCCGACGCTGTAGACAAAGCCGTTGCACGTGTCCATGACGCCGTGGTAGATCATCAACCAGCCCTCGGTGGTTTCGATCGGAATGGGGCCCGCGCCGATCTTCGTCCGCTGCCACCATTGCCCCTGGGCGTCGCCGCCGCGGCCCATCACGCGGCGATGCCGACCCCAATAGCACAGGTCGGGGCTCTGGCTCAGATAGATGTCGCCGAAGGGGGTGTGTCCGTCGTCGCTTGGCCGGCTGAGCATCAGGTAGTTGCCGCCCACTTTTCGTGGAAACAGCACGCCGTTTCGGTTGAAGGGCAAAAACGCGTTTTCCATCCGGTGAAACGTGCGGAAATCGTCGGTTCGCGCGATGCCGATGGTCGGTCCGCAATGTCCGCTGCACCAGGTGACGTAGTACGTGCCCTCGATCTTGACGACGCGCGGATCGTAGGCGTAGGCATCGTGATCGACGTCCGGATCGTCGCCTATCATTTCAACCGGATTGGCGTCGATTTCCCAACGGATACCGTCCGGACTGTGGCCGACGTGCAGATGCGGATAGCGATTTTTGGACTCCGTGCGAAACACGCCGGCGAATCCGTCGCCGAACGGAACGACCGCGCTGTTGTAGATACCCTGAATGCCAGGCATCGGATTGCGAGGGAGAACCGGGTTGCCGGTGAACCGCCACAGCACTTCCGTACAGCCGGTCGGCTTGTTTTCCCAGGGGAGGTTCGGCAGGGGGTCGCCGAGAATGGTTGATGTCGCCATCAGGAAGTCAGTCCTTTTCTGTTTCTTTCTTCGATTCGGAATCGACCAGATCGTAGACTCTGACGTAATCGACAAGGCATCGGTCGGGCAGCTTCGCGTCGGCAATGTCTCCGCCCCATTTGCCGACTTCGTCGCTCAGTTTGACATAAAGCGGAACCCGGCAAACTCCTCCCGCGTTGGTTCGCCACTTCTCCTTGCCGTCGATATAGAACACGTACTCGTCGTCTTTCCACCAGAGGGCAAACGTGTGGAATCCGTCCATCACGCCGGGCGTCTTCGAGACATGGCCCGCCGACTTGTGTTCCTTGCCATAACCGTCCCAATGCAGGGCATGCTGGACCCGGTCGTCGAGCCACGGCTTTTCCATGATGTCGATCTCGGTGCCGTCGCGGCCGTCGTCGCCGACCTTGTTCACGCTGTCGTTGAAGAGCCAGAACGCCGTCCAGTGTCCGGGCTGGCGATGGAACTTGACGCGAGCAACGTAGTATCCGTGGGCGTGCTCAAACTTCCCCCGCGTGCGGACGCAGGCTGTCAGATAGCGGTCGCCTTCCCGGATGGCGCTCAGGACAAGATGGCCCTTTCCATCGAGCGAGACGGCCTTGCGCGACCACCAACCGTCGCGGCGTGGCCCCTCGGGCGTTTCCCATTTTGCCTCATCGAGATTCTTGCCGTCGAATTCGTCACGCCACGTCAGTTTCCATGCCCGGCCCTTCGGCGCCTTTGGGAGGGTGTCGTCCTGATCACCCGCCGCGACTGGTCCAGTTAGTAACAGAACGGCTGCAATCGTAAAGAGGGTGGAGCTCTTCATGGCAGATTCCTCGTGACTCCGGTTACCGAATGGGGCGGAATGCGCTGGAATCATTTTATATCACATCGCGTCGCTCACAAGCCGGTGTCGGCGGCCAAACGTGACGTGTATGGGCACCCACCCACCGAAACCGCCCCCCCAATGTGGCAGCCAGGCTCGCTTGCTTACGCGGTCTGATCGCGAAGCTATTGCGGCCGGTGGCGCGCAAAGGACTCTCCCTCGGGCTCGACCCGGTTATTCGGTTCAGATTGCCAAACCGCGCCGGCCATTCACTGTAGGGTGATCGAGACGGTCAGCACATCGCCGGCTTCGAGCGTTCGGGTGTCGCCCAGATCGATGTAGAGTCGTTGTTCTTCGGCAGTTTGCGTCGCCTCGACCGGATTGCCGTTTATGGAAACCGCCACCTTACCCGGCTTGGCGTCGTCGGGTAGAACGAAGACCAGTCGACGAAGCTTCAACGTGCCCCATTTGAGCGAGATATTCTCTTCCTGAGTGGTTTCGTTGCTCTGGTCGTCTTGTGTCGCCTTGGCGCGGCGTTGCGAGAAGAGCCCCCAGCCCTTGGCCGTTGTGAAGAAGGAGACATGATCTTCCGGTCGCCAGGCCGGATCGAATCCCAGGAGATTCTCTGGACCGTTGTAGATTTGTCCTTGGCACGCCAGTAACAGCGACCACGTGCTCAGGGCTCGTACATAGAACTTGCCCGCACAATCGTCCCCAAACGGATTGCCACTGTATCCCCAGCAGCCCCAAGGGGAGTTGTCCAGCCCCGTCCGCAAACGGCCGTCGTACCGATCGGCGTTAGCTCGAGTCACGGCAAACGCTTTGTTGAGCAATCCGCAGCGAATCATCAGTGCCGCGACCGAATAGGATATCCCCACCTTGACCTCGTCGGCGTGGAGCATCGTGTGTTCGGGTTCGGGACGACCGCCTCGCGGCCAAGTACACTGCACCATGGCCGCCTCGTCGTCCACGACGAACTTGCGGGGACTTTGCGTGAAACCGTGGAAATGCGTACGGAAATTGTAATCGAACAACGCCCGCATGGCCGAGCGGACATGCTCCTCGGGATAGATCCATCCCAAGTCGACCAGTTGGGCCCACCATTGCCCCAGCATTTGATCCGTGTAACAACCCGTATTGTAGTCTTTGCGCGGCGTCGGATCGGGAATCTGGATGAAGTACTCACCGTTG
>DOEZ01000429.1 GCA_003532715.1 Planctomycetaceae bacterium | reverse complement strand
GTGCTGGCGTCCGATCGGGCATTGTTGCGGGCCGCGTTGGGCACGACCTTCTTCTGGTCGCTCGCCGCCATGGCGCAAATGAACGTCGATGTGTTCGCCATTACCGAGCTTTCGGTCGAGCAGGACTGGGTTGGACCACTCTTGGGCGTTCTCGCTTTGGGCGTGGGGCTGGGCAGCGTTCTGGCCGGACTCTGGTCGGCCGGCCACGTCGAGTTGGGCATCGTTCCGCTCGGCGCCGCAATCCTGGCGACCTGCTCGCTGCTGCTGTTCGGCACGCCGTCGCCTTTGGACGAATCGCTTCCGGTCGCCTACGGATGGACCTGCCTGTTTCTGTTCGGGCTGGGCATCGGCGCGGGACTGTTTGCCGTACCGCTCGAAGCCTTCTTGCAGCATCGCAGCCCCGACCGGTCGCGCGGCGTCGTGCTGGCCGCAGCCAATTTTCTGACGTTCTCGGGCATGTTGCTGGCCGCCGGGCTGTTTTGGGCGCTTCGCGAGCCGATGGCCCTTTCGGCGCGGCAGATCTTTCTCGTGTGCGGACTGGCCACGCTCCCCGTGCTGGCCTATATCGTCTGGTTGCTGCCGACCGCGACGATCCGATTTCTGGTCTGGCTGGCGAGTCGGACCGTCTATCGCGTCAAGGTCGAGGGGCTCGACAACCTGCCCCGGCGCGGCGGCGCGTTGTTGGTGGCCAATCACGTCAGTTGGATCGACGGCATCTTGCTGTTGCTGACCTCGTCGCGGCCGGTGCGCATGGTCGCGCACGCCGATTTCATCGACGGCTGGTGGGTCGGCTGGCTGGCGCGGCGGGTGGGGGCCATTTCGATCGACGACAGCCGAAAATCGATGGTTCGGNNCACTTGTCGCCGGAGAGCTTGTCTGTATATTTCCAGAGGGGAAACTGACCCGCACCGGACACATGCAGGAGTTTCGCCCCGGTTTTTTGTCGATACTCAAGGGGACGGACGCCCCGCTGGTTCCGGTCTATTTGCACGGTTTGTGGGGAAGCATATTCAGTTTCGAGCGAGGAAGATTCTTCTGGAAATGGCCCCGGCGTTGGCCCTATCCGATTGCCATTCTGTTCGGCAAGCCGGTCCACGAGGCGACCACGGCTTACGAAGTCCGACAACGAGTAGAACAGTTGGGAACCGAAGCGATGCAAAACGACGACGCGGCCCGAATGATTCCGGCGCGCCATTTCCTGCGAAACTGCCGTCGCGGCCGGCGGCGGCTCAAGGCGGCCGACTCGACCGGCGTCGTGTTGACGGCCGGCGACACGCTAACCCGGGCTTTCGTGCTTCGGCGGATTCTGCGCCGCGAGGTTCTGGCCGACGACGAATCGCGAGTCGGCCTGCTGCTGCCTCCGACGGTGGCCGGCGTGGTCGCCAACGGTGCGCTAGCGCTCGACGGCCGTGTCGCCGTCAACCTCAACTACTCGGTCCGCTCGTCCGACGTCGTCAATCACTGCATCGCCCAGGCAGGAATCCGGCACGTCTTGACCAGCCGCCGCATGATGGAGAAACTCGACCTGACGATCGACGCGGAACTCGTGTTTCTCGAAGACTTCGCCGCCAAGGTCACGTTGTGCGACAAGCTGGCCGCCGCGTGGATGGCCCACTGCGAGCCGATCGGCATGCTCGAACGGCGGCTGGGCCTCACCAAGATCGACCCCGATGAGCTGATCACGATCGTCTTCACTTCCGGTTCGACGGGCGTGCCCAAGGGCGTGATGCTCACGCACGCGAACATCGCTTCCGACGTGTTGGCCTTCGCCGGTAGCCTGCGGATCGACCGCGACGACGTGCTGATCGGCATTCTGCCGTTCTTCCACGCCTTCGGCTATACGGTCACGCTTTGGGCGCCGCTGATGCTCGAGCCGGCCGGCATCTATCACACCAACCCGCTCGAACCGCGGCCGGTGGCCAAGCTCGTCAAGCAGCACGGCGGAACGATCCTCGTGGCGACGCCGACGTTTCTTCGATCGTACCTTCGCCGCATCGAGCCCGAGGAACTGGCCACGGTCAGCCTGGTCGTCGTGGGCGCCGAGAAGATGCCGCTTGACCTGGCCGACGCGTTCGAGAAGCGTTTCGGCGTGCGTCCGAGCGAGGGATACGGCACGACCGAGCTTTCGCCGGCGGTGGCCGTCAACATTCCCAAGAGCCGCCTGGGCAAGACCGATCAACTAGCCACGAAAGACGGCTCGATCGGCAAGCCGTTGCCCGGCATCGCCGTCAAGGTCGTCGCTCTCGATTCGGGCGCGGCTCTGGGCCTCAATCAGGCCGGCATGTTGCTGGTCAAGGGGCCGAACGTCATGAAAGGCTATCTCGACCAGCCCGAAATGACGGCCGAGGTGATGCGCGACGGATGGTACGTGACCGGCGACGTGGCGCGCATCGACGAGGATGGGTTCATTTTCATCACGGGCCGGCTAAATCGCTTCGCGAAGATCGGCGGCGAGATGGTGCCCCACCTGCGCGTCGAGGAGGCCATCACCAGGACGCTGGAACTCGACGAAGACGAACTGCGGGTCGTTGTCACGTCGATTCCCGATGCGAAAAAAGGGGAGCGGCTGGTCGTGTTGCACACGCCGCTGGAAAAGACCCCCGACGAAATCTGCGCGAAGCTCCGCGAGTCGGGTCTGCCGGCCATGTGGATCCCGTCACCCGACAGTTTCCGCGAAGTGAAGGAGATACCCGTGCTAGGCACAGGCAAACTGGCGCTCAAGGAAGTGAACGACCTGGCTCGCGAGTTGTTTGTCGCGGGGTAGCCGGATTATTCACGAGTCCGTCATTTCGGTACAGTGTGCGAAGTATCAGTAGGATTTGCAAGTGACGATAAGTCGTTGCGCACCTCTCGCTTGCGCTTCGGGTTGGTGTGGCGTCGTCAACGATCCGGTCTATCGCAGTCGCTGCAACTGCGGATTGATGGGCAGCATCTTCAGCGGCCCCTGCAACGGTTGCGGTTGAATGGGCTTCGCGGGCTGTTTGAGCGGCGGCGTCAACAGGCCGGCGCCCGACTGAAGCGTGATCGTCCGGCTGACGTCGCTCTGCTGGAGTGTCACGCCTTGGCTTTCGCGCATGTTGCCGTGCGACACGTTGATCTGGTACGAACCCGGCGCGAGCCTGGTTGTGAAATTGCCGCCCTGGTCGGTGTCGCCCGAAGCAATCACGCGACGGCCGACTGCGATCGTCACTTTCGCGCCACTGGCGGGCTGCGTCGCGAATCCGCCGGGCTGGCCCTGCTTGGGCGGCTTCGGGAACGACACCATCACGCGGACGTGCAAGGCGGGCAGCCGCGCGGGAGGTTGTTCGCCCGGCCTATCCAGTCCCTCGCCGGGCTGGCGGTCGAGATAAACCGTTCGCGTCAAGTTCTGCCCGGCCATGATGACTCCCGTCGCTCCCATATTGAAGCCGTCCTTGACGACCGTCACTTTGTAGGAACCGTTGGCTAGTTGGGCGCGGAACCGTCCGACGCGATCGGTCCGGCCTTGGGCAACGACGCGTCGTCCTTCGGCGACACGGACCTGGCAATCGTTCAGTGCGAACACATTGCCCGCGTCCCGGCCGAATACTTGCAGCATGAGCCAGGCACCGCGTCCTTGGGGCGGCGGCTGGTCGGGCGGAAACTGCTCGCCCGGCGGCTCTTCGGGTAGCACCTGTTGGATTCGTTCGAGAATCAGCATGACCCGTTCCATGCCCGACTGGACTCGAACCGTTTCCTCCGTCGCGCGATATCCGGGCGGCGGCGCGACTCTGGCGGTGTAGATGCCCGGCCAGAGGTTAAGCGAAAAACGTCCTCGTTCGTCCGATCGAGCGCGGCCCGACTCGAGTTGCTGTCCGGGACGCGTATGCCATTGAACCACCGCGCCGCTCACGGCCGCATATCCGCCCGGCACTCGCGACGAACGGGTCACGACGAAGCCGCGAACGTCGACTTGCCCACGGTCGGTGTCCGGTTGCGGCTCGATGCCGGGGCCGATCGGCGGGTAGTTGGGATCGATCGGGACTCCCTCGGGTTGCTTCTCGGCGTAGAACCACTTCTTGGCCATGCCGACTCGAACCACCAGACGTTCGGGACGTTTCGGCAGAAACTTCGCGGGAAGCGTAAACGAAACCTCGTATTCGCCTTCCGCCAACTCCAGGCGAAACGCGCCGACCGCCTCGGTCGTCACCACGCGCGGAGCTTGGGGGCGGCGCGGATCGAGCAACCGCCAAGAAAGCCTCGCACCGCCCACGCCGTACGCACCGGTTGCACTCCGCGCGTCCTTGTAGACCACATAGCCCGACACCTCGACCGGCTCCGTTTCCTCCGGAAGTTCGGGCGGCGGCTCGATAGGCGGCTTCTGCTCCTCCCCGGGCCGCTTGTTGAGAACAATGGTCTTCGTGAGCGTCTCGTTCGGCCCGATTTCGAGTTCGATTCCGCCGGGCTGATAGCCTTTGCTCTGCGCCAGGGCCACGTGGCGGCCGGCGTTCTTGACCGCGAAGTTGGCCTCGCCCGCCGCGTTTGTCGTCTTCTGTTGGGCCGACGACAGCGCTTCGTCGGCCTGGCGCAGAAGCACTCGCGCGCCGACGAGCGGCTCGCGCCGTTGGCCGTCGAAACCCATCACCTTCAACAGAACCTTGGACTCGGTGGGCGCGACGGGCGTTTCCGGTTGCTCCGGAGTTTCGGGAGTCTCGGGCTGCTCAGGCTTCTCCTGGCGCAAGACCAGAGTCACCATCGTATACTGTTCGGGCAGAACGTGTTTGACGCCGCTGTTTGCCGGCACGTAACCGCTTGCCTCCGCTCGCACGCGATAGGCCCCGGGCGTCAACTCCTGGCGGAAACCGCCCGCCGGATCGACCGTCAGCGCCCCGCGACTCTGCTCGCCGGGAAGTTGGAACAACTCGACCTTCAGATCCTTGGGAAGTTGTCCGGCGCGCGACCCTTCGACGCGCACGATGCCTTTGATACCTTGCTCGGTCGGTAGTTTGAGCTTCCGACGCTCGAGGACGAAGTCGCGCGTGGCTTCCTTGCCCGCGATGATCTCGATCGGTTTCGGATCGACCAGGATTTCAAATCCCGGCGCATTGACCGAGGCTTTCCAGACGCCTTCGGCCAAGACGATCTGGTACGCGCCGGCCGACTGGCCGTCTTTGTCGGCGGCGCGCGTGGTCACGTGGATCATTTCGACGGTTCCATCGCGTCGAAGCGAGACGACGGCTTGGGGTATGCCGACCAGCGTGCCGTCGTCGATTTTCTCCCAGACCGTTCCCTTGAGCGTGGCGATGGGCTCGGTTGGGATGACAGGTGGTTTCTGGTCGGGGTCGTTTTCGCCCTTGACGAGCCAGAAGTTGTAGATGTGACCCTCGTCGGTCTTCTGCAAGTCGAAACCACGTCCCTTGTCTTCGTCCTTGTAGCCGGGAGCGGTCACCTTGTAGAAGTACCGTCCGGGGGACAGGTCGGCCCGATAGTATCCGTTTTCCGCCGAGGTGATTCGCGACACGGCCGCGCCCGACTGGCTTTTCAGTTCGATCGCGGCCCCGGCGACGACGCCCAGCAATTTGCCGCTTGGGTCCATGGTGTAGACTCGNNTTGACGCGGCTGCCGCTCGGCGCGCCTTGGGGTGAAGCGGCCGCTTCGTCGGGTTTGCCTTCGCCGGCGGAACCCGATTCTTCGCCGAGCTTCTTGAACTTCGAGGGGTCAATCGCAATCAGATCGCTCAGCCATTTGATCGACTTCGGCTTGTCGTAGTCCTTCAGATAGGCCATCGTGTTCGGCGGACTCGACATGTCGAGCGTCTCGCCGAACCAAACGCACCAGTACCCCTGACACTCGGCGGCACCGACGGCTTTCCAGTCGCGGTTCTTCCAGATTCCTTTGTTGAGTATCACCGCGTCGTGTGGATCACTACTCTTCCAGTCATCGAGCGCCGCCTTGGCCGTTGCCGCGCCGCTCTCGCAAATCTCGTAGCCGTACGTGGGATAGCCGGTGATCTCCTTGGGTTTTTCCCACATGATGGGCCAGGTAGCCTGATTTTCGCCGTCGTAGCAGCCCCCCTTCCACTTCGGCGGGTTGTTCGACCAACTGTGCTCGTTTTCCTTGCCCGCCGGACATAGCTTTTTGTGCGGCTCGTTGTTGGCAAGGTCCTCCATGTGCGTCATTGCCACCGTCGTCAGTTTTTGCGACAGGGGAATGGGAGGCAGGTTATTCTGCTGCCGGTATTGATTGACCAAATCGACCAGGTCGTTCGCGGCCTTGGCCTTGGCTAGTGCATGGACCGATGGCGTCAGCAGGGCTACCGACACCAGGCCCAGGCACGCCGCCTTGAGCAGTCCCGCGGCGGGACGCTCTTTTCGCTGCTTTGCGTGTACTGGAGTGAACATGATGACACCTTATTCCTATTGCGGTTTTCGGTAGACCTTGTCTAGTCGGGAACGAACCTGGCGCCAAAGAACGTGGGCGGATGGTCCGGGTCGAGCGTACCCCCCTCGGCGCGAATCGCAAACTGCATGATGTACAAGCCGGGACCCCACCCAAGCGCCGCCGAGTCAAAGGGAATCTCGATTTTTTGCATTGGCTGCGGCACGCCGCCAAGCGGATGCGTTACGGTGATCGGGAGCATCACGCCGAGAATAGTAGGACCTCCGACCTGCGTGATTTGCGACGCCACGTCGAAACTGGCCGTGTTGACGGCGCCTTTCCCCTTCGCAAAACCGATGTAAGTGACGAACTTGAATTTCACCGGCGGCCCCGGCAGTACAATGAAACCGGTGGTCATCTGAACTTCCATCCGCGCGTCGGTCGGATCGGGTCGCATGGCAATGTTCCATGCCGGACCGGGGAACGGATCGTCGAAGGCAAAGTCGATGTGGCTTTGTTCTCGGCCAAAGGACCAGACGCCGCGAGTCCCCCCGGGCTCGCTGCCCAGCGACAGCGGACCCGTTTGAAACGGGGGAAATCCCGGACCGGCCGGTTGGTAGCGGAACATCAAGGGGATGATCAAGAGTTGATTCTCCACCGGATTGGTCGGCGGCGGAAAGACCGCACGAACCGGGCTCCACTCGGCGTGAACCGTCCCATCCGTCAATTCGGCCGCCACCAGAGCCACATAGTAGTCGACGCCGGCAATCGGACCGGCCGCCGCCAAGGTGGTGGACCGCACACCGACTGGCGCTGTCTTCGTGTCGATTTGCACCGTGGCCGGATTGGCCAGCTCGGGCTGGAAGGTGAACAGCGTGATGCGATACTGATTCACGAGGCTCTCGTCGCCGGTCACGTCCCACTCGACGGGAAACGTGTCGGTCGTCTTCCAGCCGGACGTAAACCGGACGTTGGTCACCTGGGGAGGATCACCCGCCGGAGGTGGATTGACGCCGCCACCGCCCGGCGGCCACGGCCAAACACCGCCACCAGGAGGCCACGGCCACATGCCGCCACCGCCGCCGGGAGGCCACGGCCAGATTCCGCCACCGCCCGCCCCGCCCGAGCCGTCATCCGGTGGATACCAACCGTCCTCTCCGGGAAAACCTTCGTCGGGTGGAAAACCTTCGTCGGGTAGAACGCCTTCATCCGGAATTGACTCGTCCGGAAGATCAGGTTCCGCCTCAGGATAGCCCGGGTCGCCTTCTTCGGGCAGCGGCAGGGGATTGCCGTCGAGCGGATCCAAGCCCTGTCCCTTGCCCGACTCCCAGACAAACACCTCGCGAAGCGTATGGTCGCCGTTCGAGACCACGCTTCCCTGTTCGTCCAGGTGGGCCGGGGGAATCAGCCGTATGGCCGCCAGTGACTTGCGGTCGTAGGGGTGTTCTTCGCTGTCGTACACAACGCTATTGTCCACTTCGACGCGAAACCGTTCCGGATGCCAGCGATCGGGCGCCTTGCCGTGAGGATAGCCGTGGGCCAACATGCCCACCGCAAAGCCGCGAATCTCGGCGGCCGAAAGCGGTCCGGTTCGCAGGTCCAGTTCAAACGTTTGCGGGCCGAATGTGCCGGCGAGAGGAACCTCGTACGAGCCGAGCAGGTACTTCTTGCCCCCGGTGCGAAAATAGACGTAGTTCTTTGTGTCGGCTCCGGCATGAGCACTGGTCAACAGCGTGACCCGGACCGATTTGGCCGCGGCGGCGGCGAGCCAGTCCGGCGCGAAATCCGCATCGAGAAACCAGGGATATCGCGCGGCGACTTGCCCGTTGAGCTGAAATATCTCGTCGACGAGCGGAACGAGTTCTCCCTGGACTTTGGCTAGTTGGTCGAGGTCGTTCTGAGTTGCCAGCTTCGCCTCTTGCAGAGCCTTCAGATCGTCGAATTCTCTTTTCAGCGGGGCGATCTTCAGCCCCAGATCGGCGATCTTGAGATCGGCCGTCCGCTGCGCCTCGCCCGCCTTCTGGTCGATCGCGTCGTTCGAGGCCAACAATTCGTCGTTGACCTTGATCTCGTAGCCGGCCAGAATCCAGTCGTCATTGCCCCGGCTAATGAAGCCGATTCGCGCAATGTCCGAAACTTGGAGTCCGTCGAGCAATTGGGAGCTGGTGAGCAGTCGGTCGCGGCCGGCGTCGTCGCGGCGTTCAAACGTGAACGTCGCGCTGCCGCCGGCGGCAATCGTGTCTTTGGCGGTCGATTTCTGGGGTACGGCGCCGAAGGGCAGGACTTCGTCCGCCTTGCGGCCGACCGGATCGAGCCAGAGCGGGAAACCAAGCCCCAGGTCGAGGGCGACGGGCTCCTTCAAATCGCCGCCGTCCTTGCCCACGTTGATGGTGACGGTCAGCGTGATGACCGCGTCGGTCGGTTTCAGTGCCGTTCCGAGCTGGAACTCGGCTCGCGCCGCCGGCGTCAGCAAGAGTAAGGCGACGAAATAACCCGTCGCGGCGAGCCCGAGTGTTCTGATCGAGCGCAGCATGACTTCTCTCCCTTACGACAAGAAACAGAAACGGGTCGAGAAAACAGATCGAAAGAACGGGTCGGATTCATCCGAGAAGAACGCAACGCGGGGCGTCCTTGCTTCCCACGTTCCGGCCGAGCACCGACGTCGAAAGATCAGAAGAGGCGAGCCGTTGGGTGCTCTGTTGGCCGAAACCGAACGCAACTGTCGTGCCAGAACCCTGGCCGACATCATATTGGCATTGCGGAGGGTGATTTGCAATACCCCGGAACGCAACATGACCGAATTCTCGAGAAGACCGACCCCCAGCGTCCGATTGCCGCACGGGGGCTTTCGCGCCGTCAAAACGATGACGATTGTCGTCGAAAAGACACCGTTTGGAGATGACGGGCCCTTGCCATCTTCTCACTTCGTTCAGGATCGCGAATACGGTTCGGCCCGAATGACACACGAGGCGGCGACAGTACGCTGCGAGTGTTCTTCAATGAATTCAACGCCGAACGCCTGAAACACGCTAATCGCGTGAATCGGCGTAACCCGTATTGGGCAATACAATCCGCGATAACCGCAAACTTCGGTCTTCCGTCTTGCTTTGTGCAAGCCGACAACGTACAAGTTGACGATAGGCGGTTCGCATCACGGTGCTCCACACAAACCGACGACACAACCAGGGCGTTTCATGCATCCTTCGGCCACTCATCCCGCGGCGATTTCTGGCGAGAAGCTCCTCGCCGAGTGCGAGATGCGGCTTCTGCGCCGTTCGGGGCCCGGCGGTCAGCATCGCAACAAGGTCGAAACGGCCGTCGTGCTGCTCCACGTCCCCTCGGGTGTGTCGGCCGAGGCCAACGAGCGGCGGAGCCAGGCCGAGAACCGCCGCGAGGCGTTGTTTCGCCTGCGAGTCAATCTCGCCCTGAAAGTTCGCGGCGCGGCGCCGCTCGTGGCGTTTCCGACGTCGTTGTGGAGCTCGCGCCGCGGCAACCAGGGCCGCATTGCGGTCGCCGACGAGCACGACGATTTTCCGGCGCTGCTGGCCGAGGCACTCGACGTGATTGCTTTGTGCGACGACGACGTCGCGCGAGCGGCCGACACGCTGGGCGTCACCCCGTCGCAACTGACCAAGCTGCTCAAGAAGGAACCCCGGGCGTTGGCGCAACTCAACGCCCACCGCCGCCAGCGAGGCCTGCACCCGCTGCGGTAACCGTTCACGGGCCGCCAAAGTCGCCTTTCGCTCTGCCAAAGTCGCCTTTCGCTCAGGCAAAGTCGCCTTTCGCTCCGCGAAAGTAGCGCTACTTGCGTGGCGCGAAAGTCGACCATCGGGATCACGTCGCCGGTAAGTCGACAACGACCTGTGAACGGTTACCTGCTGCGTTGAACGTGCTTGGGCCGCGCGCCGCCCGGCACGTAGCGACGCCGTGAAGGTCGCCGTGGACTTCAGTCCACGTGGGACTACGACGACAGATACACCCGCTGGGCTTCTTCGGCCGCCTGCCTATCGCGAGGCGGTCAGGCCCAAGAGGCGTCCATTGATTGCAGCTCGGTGGCTGGGTCGGCCTGCCCACCTCTGGAATTCCCGTTTTGGCAAGTTCTTGCTGCAAGGTGCTGGCGGAAAGAAACAACGTTCACGGTGGTGCGGACCTGCGGGACTTGGCCGGCAAGGATGGGCAAGCCATCCACCCGCGCAGCCTCGATAGCTTGTGGTCACAATTTGTGACCACCTCTTGTCTCTCGGATTCCGTCAACTGGAAGCGACGGTCAAGACACGCAAAAAGGGCCGCCGGGTTTCGCCCGGCGGCCCTTGGCGTTTTGCATTACGTTATCCGTGCAAGGCACGATTGGTCGCTACTTCGAGCAGCAGCATCCGCACGACTTTTTGACCTTTGCGGCTTTGATCGCGGCTTGCGCGGCGGCCAGCCGGGCGATGGGGACTCGGTAGGGCGAGCAGCTCACGTAGTTCAGGCCCGACTTGAAGCAGAACTCGACCGAAGCCGGGTCGCCGCCTTGTTCGCCGCAGATGCCGACCTTCAGCTTGGCGTTGGTCGCGCGGCCCTTTTCGACCGCCATCTCGATCAACTGGCCGATACCCGACTGGTCAATCGTTTGGAACGGGTCGGCGTCCAAAATGCCTTGGCCGACGTATTCGCCCAGGAATCCGCCGATGTCGTCGCGGCTGAACCCGAAGCCCATTTGCGTCAAGTCGTTCGTGCCGAACGAGAAGAACTCCGCTGTCTTGGCCATCTGGTCGGCCAGCAGGCACGCCCGGGGAATCTCGATCATCGTGCCGTAGGGCACTTCGAGACTCGCGTCGACCTCGGCCTTCACTCGGTCGTAGATCTTCTTCGTGACGTCGAGTTCCTTGACCGCGCAGGTCACCGGCACCATGATCTCGGGCATCGGCTTCTTGCCGGCCGCCTTGAGCTCCTTCGCCGCCTCGAAAATCGCCCGGATCTGCATTTCGGTGAGCGTCGGATAGGTGATGCCCAGCCGCACGCCGCGGTGGCCCATCATCGGGTTGACTTCGTGCAGGCCCTCGACCCGCTTCTGAATCTCCTCGACCGTCGTGTTCAGGGCCTTGGCCATTTCCTTCTGGCCCTCGGGCGTGGTCGGAGCGAACTCGTGCAGCGGCGGATCCAATAGGCGGATCGTCACGGGCAGCCCGTCCATCGCCTCGATCGTGGCTTTGATGTCCTTCTTCACGTAGGGGGCCAAGCCGTCGATGGCCGACTGGCGTTCTTCCTTCGTGCTCGACAAGATCATCTTGCGGAGCTGGAACAACGCGGCTTCGCTTCCTTCGCCGTAGAACATGTGCTCCGTGCGGAAGAGGCCGATCCCCTCAGCGCCGAAGCCGCGAGCGATACTGGCGTCGGCCGGGGTGTCGGCGTTGGTGCGCACGCCCATCGTCCGGAAGCTGTCGGCCAGGGTCATGAAGCGCTGGAAGCGCGGATTTTCCGTGGCGTCCATCATCGCCAGGGAGCCCAGATAGACGTGCCCCTTGGTGCCGTTGAGGGTGACCACATCTCCCTCTTTGAGGACGATCTCCGACCCGGCGATCCGAGCCCGCTTCGCCGCCGCGTCCACCTGCAAGCTGCCGGCGCCGACGATGCAGCACTTTCCCCAACCGCGCGCCACGAGCGCCGCATGGGAGGTCATCCCGCCCCGGGCGGTGAGGATGCCCTTGGCGGCGCGCATCCCCTCCACGTCCTCGGGGTTCGTCTCCTCCCGCAGGAGGATGCAGGTCTTCCCCGCCCGGAAGGCCGCCACGGCGTCCTCGGCGGTGAAGACCAG
>DOEZ01000428.1:10484-15238 GCA_003532715.1 Planctomycetaceae bacterium | reverse complement strand
GAGGTTGCCGGAAGCGAAATGTTCAACCTTTGGAAGCCGCTCGTGCCCGAGGGAATGGAAGGCACCTGGGCGCCGGTCAAGGAATCGACCCGCATGGCCTGGTATTTCAACGGCAACTATCCGTGGCTGGGCATGTTGTTTTGCGCGCCGATCATCGGGCTTTGGTATTGGTGTACCGATCAGTACATCGTCCAGCGGGCGCTGGGCGCGCCGAACGAACGCGAGGCGCGTCGCGGGACGATCTTCGCGGCCCTGTTGAAACTTCTGCCGGTGTTCATTTTCATCATCCCCGGCATGATCTGCTTTGCCCTGGCGAAGACGGATCGCGTGGCGGGCTTGGATCACTTGCTCGACGAAAACGGCACAGCCGTGGCAATCGAGTGCCAGGCAGCCTTTCCGCTACTCGTGCAGCATGTCTTGCCCGCCGGAGTACGCGGGATCGTCGTGGCGGGTCTGCTTTCGGCGTTGATGAGTTCGCTGGCCGTCGTATTCAACGCCTCGTCGACCCTGTTCACGATGGACTTGTACCAGAAGTTCCGCCCCGGCGCATCGCAACACCGCCTTGTCTGGGTCGGCCGCGCGGCGACCGCTGCCATGGTTCTGATGGGGCTGGCGTGGGTGCCGGTGATCCAAGGCGCGCAGGGTCTGTACGACTACTTGCAGAGCGTGTCGGCCTACTTGGGGCCGCCGATTTTCGTCGTCTTTTTCTTCGGCGTGTTCAATAAGCGGCTCAACGCCAAGGGGTGTCTGGCGGCGCTAGTGGTTGGTTTCGCGTTGGGTTTGATCCGACTGGCGATCGACACGCCCGTCAAACTCAAGCTGGCCGGTTTCGAGGAGGGCTACACCGAGGGATCGCTTCTGTGGGTCATCAACAACACCTTCTTCCAGTACTACAGCCTGGCGATCTTCCTCATTTGCGCGGCGACGATGATCGTCGTGAGCTATGCGACGCGGCCCCCCTCGCTCGATCGGATCAAGGGATTGACCTTCGGTACCGTTTCGGACGATCAGCGGGCCGAGTCGCGTTCGAGTTGGAATGCGTGGGACGTCGCCACGTCGGCACTCGTGCTGGCCGGCATCATCGCGGCGTATTTATATTTCAGCGGGTAGGTGCGGTTGCGGTGGTGGCACACCGGCTCCAGAGTGCGGTTGGTGGGGCTCGTGGAGCTCGACCCACCCTACGTCTCTCTCCACCCTACACGTTTCGACGCACCCGACGTGTCTCCGTGCCTCCGTGGTGAACCAGCGGCACTATGCCTTGGCTCGCAGCAACTCGGCGATTTGGACGGCGTTGGTGGCCGCGCCTTTGCGCAGGTTGTCACTGACGCACCAGAAGGCCAGGCCGTTGGGCGAGCTGATGTCCTCGCGGATTCGTCCGATGAAAACCTCGTCGCGCTGGTCGCAATTGACCGGCATCGGGTAGACCTTGTTGTCGAGGTCGTCCATCACGACGATGCCCGGGGTGGCGGCGAACAGTTCGCGGGCTTCGTCGACGGTGATCTTCTTCTCCGTTTCGACCAAGATACTCTCGCTGTGGCAGTTTGTCACCGGCACGCGAATGCACGTCGGACAGATTTCGATCGACTCGTCGCCTAGGATCTTGCGCGTTTCATGCACCATCTTCATCTCTTCCGACGTGTAGCCCTTGTACTTGGGCGAGCCAATCTGCGGAATGCAGTTGAAGGCGATCGGATAGGCGAACATCTCGTATTGGTAGTCGTCGCCGGCCAAGTGGGCGCGGGTGCCCCTTTCGAGGTCGCGACTGCCGGGCAGCCCTGCCCCGCTGGTTGCTTGGTACGTGCTCACCACCACGCGGCGGATGCGTCCCGCATCGTGCAGTGGTTTCATGGCCAAAACCATTTGCGTGGTCGAGCAATTCGGGCTGGCGATGATCCCCTGGTGATTGTTGACGGCCTCGGGGTTCACCTCGGGAATGACCAGCGGCACCTTGGGGTCCATCCGCCAGTAGCCGCTCTCATCGACCACCACGCAGCCCCGCTTGACCGCCTCGGGAACGAATTCGGCGGCCACCTCGTCTGGCGTGCTAGCGATGGCCAGATCGACGCCGTCGAATGCTTCGGGGAGCATTTCTTCGACCGTGTAGGTCTTGCCCGCGAACGTCAGTGTCTTGCCTGCCGAACGGCTCGACGCGAGGAACTTGAACGCCTTGGCCTCGAACCGGCGGGCTTCGAGAAGTTGACGGATGATGGTTCCCACGGCGCCGGTGGCGCCAACGACGGCGATCGAGTCAAACACGGGGCTCTCCTGGAAAGTTCAGTTGCCGTATGGTGGTTTGTTGGTTTCGAGAGTCACGAAGCGGACCGCTCGTTCGAACGGCGCGCGGCAAGGAATTGGACCCTGGTCGTGGGAACGAGGTGTACCCTGGTTGACGACGGCCGATCCATGAACGGTGATTATACGGGCCGAGGAATCACGCGACAACCGGCGTGGATGCCCGATACGAAAAAACCTCGCGTCGGAAGGAATGCTTCCGACGCGAGGCGGTATATTTCGTTGGCCGGAAATCGTGAAACGCGCGACTTCGACTAGTCCATCACTTCAAGTGCTGGACAACCTATTGCTGGGCGGCGATCTGGTTGATCGGCTCTTGGTTGAAGCCGAAGGCGACGCCGTCGCTCGCGCCGGCCGTCAGGTAGACGGTCTTGGTCTCTTCGGCGATCATGCCGTCGCGGACCAGTTCGGCGCGGACTTCGTACTTGTAGGTTAGTCCCTTTTGCAGGCCGTGGGACACATAGCGGCGTCGGCTGCCTTGCGTGGTGGTTTCCTTGCCGTTGATGAAAACCTTGGCGCTGGCCGGCACCCACACCGTCAACAGGCCGCTGTTCTGGCGATTCGGGAGCGACATCATCTGCATGTCCAGCGTGCCGGCGGCCGGCGGAGTCGGAGGAACCGGCGCGTCGAGCGAGGGAGCCGGCGTCTCGGTCGTGTCACCTTGAGTCGGCTGCTGGAGTGGGGCAACCGTGGGCTGCTCGGCCGAGGGCGTCAGCGTCGTCGCCGACGGGCCGCACGCACTAACCGTGTCGTCGCAGCAGCAGGTCGTCGAGCAGCAATCGTAGCAGTAGCTGTTGGCGTAGTACCAACGATACGGACCGAGCAGCGCGCGACGAACCGGGCCGGGGCGGCAACCCGCGTACCAGTATCCGCCGCATGGATCACAGCACGAGTCATAGCAGCACGAGCTGTAGCAGGGTGACCACCATCCATAGGACNNCATCCCCAAAAGGCATCCGCCTGGGGAGCCGAAACCACAAAGGCGGCCAGGACCATGGCGCCCACGAGCATCCATTTCTTGTTGATTTGTACCATTACACTCTCTCTCCCTTCTTTGAAGACCAAAAAGTTTACCCTACGCGGATCTTCCTCGTAGCATACCAATCTTAGCACACAATTCAAGCAGTTCCGGCGAATCCACCGAGAAACGTAAGTTATTGCCGCAAAGCGACTTTTTGGGGTTCTTGTTGCCCCGATCGCGGTTCGGACACCTGTGCGGAGGGTAACGGCCAGGACTTTGCCCGCCAGGTTGCTCCCTGAACGGGGGGTATTCTTGGTGACGCATCCAGATGCGGTTATGCTTCTTTGTGCTTTGGATTGTCGGCCCCCGCGCCGGCCTCGACTCGCCGCGAGAACTGCTTCAAGGAAGACCGCGTGACGCTTTCCGCCCTGTCAAAACGCCTTTGTTTTCCCCTGTTGATTCCGGCGGCATTGTTGATAGTGATTGGGCTCTTGAGCGTTGCTCGGTACGGAGCGATCCTGGAATTGGGGCACGGATTGCTCTACCGGCAGATGATTTGGACCGTCGTCGGCTTGGCGGCGATGGCGGCCGCCACCGTGCCGAACTATCGCGTGTTGATCCGCTGGGCCTATCCGCTGTTTTTGGTCAGTCTTCTCCTGTTGATTGCGGTCTACTTCTTTCCGCCCGTCAACAACGCGCGGCGATGGATTCGCTTTGGCCCGATCGGTTTTCAGCCCTCTGAATTCGCGAAGGCTGCGTATATTCTGGCGTTGGCTCGTTATCTCATGTACCGCGAGAATCATCGCCAGTTTCCGGGGTTACTGCTTCCGTTGACGCTGACGCTGATTCCCGTTCTTCTGATTTTGCGCGAACCCGACCTGGGCACGGCACTAGTGTTTCTGCCGGTCTTCTTCGTCTTGGTCTTCACGGCCGGCGCTCGTTGGCGTCACCTGTCGCTACTGGTCATATTGGGCCTGTTGACCGTTCCGTTGCTGTGGAGCCAGATGAGCGGCGAACAGCGTTCGCGGGTGCGATCACTGTTTCATCAGACCACGGCCGAGATGACGCCGGACGACGAGGCTTACCACCTGCATCAGGCCAAGCAGGTGATGGCGCTGGGCGGCGTTTGGGGGAGTTGGATCGCGGGCCAGACGGTCGACGACCCAGGCGCCTATCGCTTGCCCGAGGCGCGAAGCGATTTTGTCTTCTGGNNGAGCCGTTCGGACGCTTGCTGGTCACCGGCGCGATGGCCCTCTTCGCCGTCGAGGTTCTTATCAATACGGGCATGACCGTTGGGCTTCTGCCGATCACGGGCCTGTCGCTGCCGTTGGTGAGTTACGGCGGCTCGGGCATGGTCGCCCATTTGCTGATGCTCGGCCTGGTGATGAACGTCGGCTCGCGCCCGGACTACGAGATGACGAAGGAGCCGTTTCGGTTCGTCGAATGACGGCCCGTGTTCTTTGACGCTTCACTCAGCATACCAACCCGAAGCGCCAGCGAG